>JAJXZV010000144.1 GCA_021779875.1 Pseudomonadota bacterium | reverse complement strand
CACGGGGTCGCCATCATCAGCGACGGCGGTCCCTCCAAGGTGTACTCGGTCGGCGACAACGTGGGCGGCGCCGCCCTGCACTCGGTCTTCCTGGATCGGGTGATCCTCGACCGCGGCGGCGTTCTCGAGACCCTGCCGCTGCCGCGCACGCTGCCGCCCGGACACAGCACGGCGGCCGTGAAGCGCATGACCGGGGTCGACCCGCGCACCGTGGCCGCCGTGGACAACATCCGCCGCATGGTGCAGCAGGACCCCGGGCTGCTCGATCAGGCGATGCGGGTGGTGCCGTCCTACGACAGCTCCGCCGGCAAACTGCGTGGATTTCGCGCCTATCCGGGCCGAAATCGCGCCATCTTCGGCAAATTGGGGCTGAAACCCGGCGATCTCGTGACCGCGATCAACGGCACCGCGCTGGACGATCCGCAGCGCAGTCAGGAGGTGTTCAACACCATCCAGACCTCCGACCGGGTCACCGTCACCGTGGATCGCGGCGGCCAGCGCCAGGACATCACCTTGAACATCGCCCAGGTCGCGGGCGAGGCCACCAAGGAACTCGAAGGGGAACAAGGCCAGGGCGCCGGTTCGCCGACGCCGGCCGCCGTGCCGCCCGGGGCTCCGCAAGGGGAACCGGCGAGCGGCGCCAACCCGCCGCCGGCGATCCCGTGAGAAAGCAGCAACGAATGACCGGATCGCCGGTCCAAGGCGATTCAGTCAAGAGAATCCTCGAAGGCCCCATGAAAGTGAAATCGTCCGAAAGGCATCCGACTCTGCGCGCGGCCGCGGCCTGCCTCCTGGCGGTGCTGCTGGCCTCCACCGCCCAAACCCGCGAGCGGCTGTCCGAGGGGGCGACCATCACGCCGAACTACAAGGATGCCGACCTCACCCAGATCATCCAGGCGGTGAGCGAGGTCACCGGCAAGAATTTCATCATCGATCCGCGGGTGAACGCCAAGGTCACGATGCTGTCGGCGACGCCGATGTCCCCGGCGGCCTTCTACCAGGCGTTCCTGTCGGTGCTGCAGGTCTACGGCTACGTCGCGGTGCCCGCCGGCAACGTGATCAAGATCGTGCCGAACACCGATGCCCGGCAGCTGCCCTCGCTCGATTTGCCGAACGACGTGAGTTCGAGCTCGGACGAGATCGTCACCCAGATCATCACCATGAAGAACGTGAGCGCCGCGCAGCTCGTGCCGCTGCTGCGCCCCCTGATCCCGCAACAGGGTCACCTCGCGGCCTACCCGAGCGGCAACATGCTCATCATCTCGGATCGCGCGAGCAACGTGAATCGCATCATGCGCATCGTCGAGCGCATGGACGAGAGCGGCGACGAGCCCGTCGAGGTCATTCCGCTGCAAAACGCCAGCGCGACCGATCTGGTGCGCACCGTGAATCAGCTGAACCAGGGCCAGGGCGCGGAGGCGGCCGGCGGCGCGGCGGTCAAGGTGGTGGCGGACGAGCGCACCAACAGCGTGCTGATCAGCGGTGAACGGTCGCTGCGCCTCAAGATCAAGGCGCTGATCGTCAACCTGGACACGCCCATGCAGCGCGGCGGCGACACCCAGGTGCGCTACCTGCGCTACGCCGACGCCGAGAAGATCGCCGAGAAGCTGAAGGGCCAGGCCGCCGCCACGGCGAAGGCGCAGAGCGCTCCGGCCGCCTCCCCGGTCGCCGGCGCCGGCACCTCGAACCTCGAGGCGGGCACGACGATATGGGCGGACACCGCGACCAACGCGCTGATCATCACCGCTCCCCCGAAGGTCATGAAGTCGCTGATGGCCGTGATCGACAAGCTCGACATCCGCCGCGCCCAGGTGCACGTCGAGGCCATCATCGTCGAGGTGGACATCAACAAGAGTTCGAACCTCGGGGTGCAGTGGATCCTCTACGGCCAGGGCAACAGCGCCGTGCCCGCGGGCATCACGAATTTCCCGGGCAGCGGCACCGGCATCGTCAGCCTCCTGGCCGGCGCGCTCGGCGGGGTGAGCACCCTCGGCACCACGGCGGGCACGACGCTCGGCACCACCCTGGGCAGCACGATCGGCACCGGCGTCGTCGGTTCCCCCTTCGGCGTGACCTCGGGGATCGCGGCCGCGGCCTCGCAGCTCGGCACCGGCGCGACCGTCGGCATCGGCCGCTACAATGCGAACTCGGGCACCAACTTCGCCACCATCATCCAGGCGCTGCGCAGCGACGGGTCGGCGAACATCATCTCGACGCCGTCGATCATCACCATGAACAACGAGGAGGCCGAGGTCAAGGTGACCCAGGAGATCCCGCTGATCACGGGCTCCTACTCGAACACCACGGCGAGCGTCGCGGGCACGACCAGCCCGTTCACCACCATCCAGCGCGAGGAGGTGGGCACCATCCTCAAGGTGACGCCGCACATCAACGAGGGCAACTCGGTGCAGCTCAAGATCGAGCAGGAGGACTCCTCGCCCGGCGCGAAGCTGCAGGATTCGGCGGACATCTCCACCAACAAGCGCTCGATCAAGACCACGGTGCTGATCGAGGACGGCGGCATCGTCGTGCTCGGCGGCCTGATGTCGGACACGGTCCAGCAGAGCGAGGACCGGGTGCCGGGCCTCGGCGCCCTGCCGGTGGTCGGCGCGCTGTTCCGGTCCAAGAGCGGATCGCGCCTGAAGAAGAATCTGATGGTGTTCCTGCGGCCGTCGATCCTGCGCGACTCGGCGGCGACCGAGGACACCAGCGAGCGCAAGTACGACGAGGTGCGCAAGGAACAGAAGGGCCTGACCGACGGCCACATCAACCTGCTGCCGGGCGAGAGGCAGCCGGTGATTCCGACGCTGCCTGCGGGCACGATGCCGCCGAGGACCGCGCCGACGAACGTCAATCCCGAGGGCGCCGCGCCCAACCTGCCGCCGGGCACCCTGCATCCCGAGTACGGCTCGCCGACGCAGTCGTACGGTTCGCCGCCTCAGCCGGCGCCGCCTCAGCCGGCGACGCCGCAGACCGCGCCGCCACAACCCATTCCGATGCAGCCGACCCAGACCACCCCGCCGACCGATCCGGCGGCCAAGCCGACGCCATGAACGCCGCCCTGCTCGAGGCGCCAGCGGCGCGCAAGCT
>JAJXZV010000047.1 GCA_021779875.1 Pseudomonadota bacterium | reverse complement strand
CGCCGAGGCGCCGCGCGAGCGCCCGCGGGTCGGGCAGGGGATGCCGGCCGCTCGCGGGCGTCGGCGGTCCGGACAGGTCGCGCTCCAGGTCGACGAAGCGCGCTCCCGGCAGGTGCCCCGCGAGGTAGGCGCGCCGGCCGGCCTCGGGCGCCGCGAGATCGAAGCGGCAGTCGAGCACGGCGAGGCCGGGTCCGCCCGCCGATGCGTCCATCGAGGCCCGGAGGGCGGCCGCGTCGATCAATGTATCGAAGTGCATGCGCGCAAGCTTAACGCCGCGCTCCGGGACGCGCATCCGCTACAATTCGCGCCATGCCAATCACCCTCTACTGGGGCAGCGGGAGTCCCTTCTCCTGGCGCGTCCTGCTGGCCCTGGAACACAAGGGACTGCCCTACGAGTCGCAGCTCCTGCACCTCGACAAGCAGGAGCCGCAGTCCCCGCAGATGCTGAGGATGAATCCGCGCGGCCGCGTACCGGTGCTCAAGGACGGCGATTACGTGGTCTTCGAGTCGGTGGCCATCCTGTACTACCTGGAGGCGAAGTATCCGCAGGTGCCGATCTTCGGCGCGGATCCCCAGGAGGCCGGCGTCATCATGCGCGTGATCTGCGAGTTCCAGGCCTACGCGGAACCCTCCTTGTCGAAGATCGTCGACGCGGTCTTCGCCGACCAGGTGGCCGAAAGACTGGACGAGCTCACCGATGCCATGCACGTGGTGGGACGCGAGGCGCGCACCATCGAGGGCCGGTTGAGCCGCGAGCAGTGGATCGTGGGCGCGAACTACTCGGCCGCCGACATGGTCATCTTCCCCTGGATCCAGCTGCTGCGCCGGGCGCTCGACCGCGCCGCCGCCGCGGAGCTCGGCGCGCGCTTCCTGCCCATGGAGACGCATTATCCGGCGCTCGCGCGCTGGATCCACCGCATCGAGGCGCTGCCCGGCTACGGGCGCACGTATCCGCCGCACTGGCGCCGGACGTGACGCCCGGGCGGCAGGCCGCCGCCCGGGCGAGATCCTTGGAGATTCCCCGTGAAGACGGTTACCCTCTCGGGTTCGGCGGCGCCGCGCGCCGCCGAATGCCGCCAATCCACCACACGGGAATACACAATTTGGGGAGATCATGGGCAATCACGAAGTGCATGTGAAGTTCGCGGGCAGGATCGTCTTCGTCGGGTTCGGCAGCATCGGACAGGGGATCTTGCCACTGATCTTGCGTCACATCGGCACTTCGCCCGAGCGCGTGCTCATCGTCACGGCGGAGGATGCCGGCCGCGCCGAGGCCGAGCGCTACGGGGTCGCGTTCGTCAAGAACGCGCTGACCAGGGACAACTACCGCGGTGTGCTCGAGCCGCTGCTCGGGCCCGGCGACTTCCTGCTGAATCTGTCGGTCGACGTCTCGAGCACCGATCTGATCCGCCTGGCGCGCGAGCGCGGCGCTCTGTATCTCGACACCTGCATCGAGCCCTGGGCCGGCGTCTACACCGATGCGCGGCTGAGCGTCGAGACGCGCAGCAACTATGCGATGCGCCTGGACGCGCTCGCGCTGCGCGCGGGGCGCGGCGGCGACCCGACCGCGGTGCTCACGCACGGCGCGAATCCGGGCCTCGTTTCCCATCTGGTCAAGCGCGCGCTGCTCGACATCGCGGCCGATACGGGCGTCGAGGCCGGCAAGCCGGCCGACCGCGAGGGCTGGGCGCGGCTCGCGCAGCGCCTGGGCGTCAAGGTGATGCACGTGGCCGAACGCGACACGCAGGTGGCCGACCGGCCGAAGCGGGTCAACGAGTTCGTCAACACCTGGTCGGTGGACGGCTTCGTGAGCGAGGGCGCGCAGCCGGCCGAGCTCGGTTGGGGCAGCCACGAGCGGCACTTTCCGGCCGACGGCGGTCGCCATGCCATGGGTTCGGGCTGCGCCATCTATCTGAACCGCCCGGGCGCGAGCACACGGGTGCGCACCTGGACGCCGGAGGCCGGGAGCTTTCACGGCTTCCTGATCACGCACTCGGAGGCGATCTCGCTCGCCGACTACTACACGGTGAGCGAGGGCGGGCGCGTGGTGTACCGGCCCACCTCGCACTACGCCTACCATCCGAGCGACGCGGCGGTGCTGTCCGTGCACGAGTTCGCCGGCCGCAACTGGCGGCTGCAGGAGCACAAGCGGATCATGATGGACGAGATCACCGAGGGCATGGACGAACTCGGCGTGCTGCTCGCCGGGCACGCCAGGAACGCTTACTGGTTCGGCTCGCAGCTCACGATCCAGCAGGCGCGCGCCCTGGCGCCGCACAACAGCGCCACCAGCCTGCAGGTCACGGCGGCGGCGCTCGCCGGCATGGTCTGGGCGATGGAGAACCCGCGGCGCGGCATCGTCGAGCCGGACGAGATGGACTTCGAGCGGCCGCTCGCGATCTGCGAACCCTATCTCGGCCGGCTGGTGGGCCGGTACACCGACTGGACGCCGTTGCAGGGCCGCGGCGAGCTGTTCCCGGAGGACCTCGACACCGGCGATCCGTGGCAGTTCAAGAACGTCCGGGTGTCATGAGGTCCGGCTAGCGCGGGCGGGGCGCGGGCGGCGGCTCATCGCGGGGGCGCATAGCTCACCGCGAGGACGGTGAGCCGCTGCTGCGCGCCCGGCAGGGCGACCCAGGCCTCCTCGTCGAGGCGCTTGCCGAGCAGGGCGCGGCCGAGGGGCGAGTCCATGCTGACGTAGCCCTCGGCCATGTCGAACTCGTCGGGCCCGACCACGCGGTACCAGCGGCGTTCGCCGGCGTCGGATTCGACCTGCACCCAGGCGCCGAAGTAGACCCGCCCCGGGTCGCGCCGCCCGGACTGCGCGTCGACCACGGTCATGCCCTCCAGGCGTTTGCGCAGGAAGCGCACGCGCCGGTCGATCTCGTGCAGGCGCTTCTTGCCGTAGGTGTATTCGGCGTTCTCCGAGCGGTCGCCCTGCGCGGCCGCTTCGGCCACCGCGGCCGTGACGCGCGGCCGCTCCTCGCGCCACAGCCGATCGAGTTCCTCGCGCAGCCGCCGCGCCCCGTCCGGGGTGATGTACTTCGAGCCGGGCGTGGTGGGCGGGCGGTACCTTGACACGATGCAATATCCGAAATGGATCGACGAAGTCGTGAACGGGGTCGGGCGCCGGCCGATTCGAGTGAGCGCCCCGTCACGGATCCGCCGCCCGGCAGGATTTAAAGTAAAACCATGAGAGCGAAATTCTACACGCACTTCATCGCCCAGCCCGAGGGCGCGATGGAGTACAGCGAATATCGCGGGGTGGTCGAGCTGCTCGGCAAATCGACCGCCCTCAGTGGTGATCGCGCGATCGCGCGCGTGCTGGCCCGCAGCTTCGACCTGGAGGAGGACGACATCCAGGTGCTGCAGTGGTACCAGCTGCATTGAATCCCCTGGCGGGCTTTACTTCCCTTCACTGAAGTCCGCACCTGCCGCCCCGCGCCCGCAAGGCTCGGGGCTTTTTTTTGCCCGGTGGTACACTGCCCCGCTCGCCTCCGTTCCGCGAGGCCCTCGAGGGGATGCACGATGCGCAGAGCTGCCTACGGCTTGATGATCATCGCCGGCTTGCTGCTGTCCGGCTGCGGCTACAACACGATGCAGGCGCAGGACGAGCAGGTCAAGGCGGCCTGGTCGGAGGTCTTGAACCAATACCAGCGCCGGGCCGACCTGATCCCGAATCTGGTCGCCACCGTGCAGGGCTTCGCCGCGCAGGAGCGGCAGGTGCTGCTGGGCGTGACCGAGGCGCGCGCCAAGGTCGGCTCGATCCAGGCGACTCCCGCGCTGGTGAACGACCCCGCCGCCTTCGCGCAGTTCCAGAAGGCCCAGGGCGAGCTGACCGGCGCTCTGTCGCGTCTCATGATGGTCACCGAGAATTATCCGCAGCTGAAGTCCGATCAGAACTTCCGCGACCTGCAGGCGCAGCTCGAGGGCACCGAGAATCGCATCACCGTGGCGCGCAACCGCTACATCCAGGCGGTTCAGGCCTACAACGTGACGATCCGCACCTTTCCGGACAACCTCACCGCGAAGGTGTTCGGCTACCAGGAGAAGCCCAACTTCGCGGTGGAGAACGAGGCGGTGATCTCGCGGCCTCCGGCCGTGGATTTCTCGGCGCCGGCGTCGGCCGCGCCGGCCCACTAGTCCGGACGCGGACGTGCGGATCGCCGGACGCGTCTTGGCAGGCATCGCGCTGCTCGGCGCCGCGTGGAGCGCGCACGCCGAGGTGGCGGTACCGCCCCTGACCGGACGGGTGGTCGACCTCACCGGCACGCTGTCCGGCCAGGCGGTGAACCGCATCGAGGGCAAGCTCGCCGATTTCGAGGCGAAGAAGGGCAGCCAGATCGCGGTCCTGATCGTGCCGACGACGCAGCCGGAGGATATCGAGCAGTTCGGCATCCGCGTCGCCGAGCAGTGGAAGCTCGGCCGCAAGGGCGTGGACGACGGCGTCATCCTGCTGGTCGCCAAGGATGACCGCAAGGTGCGCATCGAGGTCGGCTACGGACTCGAGGGCGCGATTCCCGACGCCATCGCCAAGCGCATCGTCTCGGACACCATCGCACCGCACTTCCGGGTCGGCGACTACGACGGCGGCGTGGAGGCCGGCGTCGACCGCCTGATCGCCGTGGTGAACGGCGAGCCGCTGCCCGAGCCGGATCGGCAGTGGGAGCGCTCCGGCGAATCCTTCGGTCGCCTGCTGCCGCTGCTGCTCGTGGTGGTGTTCGTGGCGAGCGGCGTGCTGCGCGCGCTGTTCGGGCGGCTGCTCGGCTCGGCGGCCACCGGCGGGCTCGCCGGGTTCATCGCCTGGACCTTGAGCCACTTCCTGCCGATCGGCGTCGGCGCGGGCGTGGTCGCCTTCCTGTTCGCCCTGCTGCTCGGCTCGACGCGCGGCTGGACCCCGGGCGGCGGCTGGGGCGGGGGTCTCGGCGGCGGCTTCGGCGGGGGATTCGGGGGCTTCGGCGGCCGCGGGGGCGGCGGCTTCTCCGGCGGCGGCGGCGGCTTCGGGGGCGGCGGCGCCTCGGGGAGCTGGTGATGCAGCCGCGGCGCTTCCTTCGACACGCGGCCACCGTGCATTGGGGGGCGCGCCTCGCGTTTCCGCGCAGCACCCTCGATGCGATCGAGAAGGCCATCGGCCTGGCCGAGCGGGCGCACGGCGGCGAGATCCGCTTCGCGATCGAGACCGCGCTGCCGCCGCTGCGCGTCCTCGACGGCGTTTCGCCCCGCGCCCGCGCGCTCGAGGTGTTCTCGCATCTGCGCGTCTGGGATACGGAGCACAACAACGGCGTGCTCATCTACGTGCTGCTCGCGGACCGCGCCGTGGAGATCGTGGCCGATCGCGGCCTGTCGGGGCGCATCGCACCCGCGGAATGGGAGTCGGTGTGCCGTCTGATGGAACAGCATTTTCGCGCCCGCCGGTTCGAGGTCGGCTCGCTCGCGGGCGTGGACGCCGTGGGCACCTTGCTCGCGCGGCATTTCCCGGCGTCGCAGCGCGCCGCCGGGCCGGCGCACAATGAATTGCCGGACCGCCCGGCTTTACTGTAGAACGCTCAGGATGATTGCTCGCACGATGCCGGGGCGGGGCCCGGGCGCCGCCGCACTGCTGGTCGGCGTCCTCGCCGGATGCTCGCTGTTCCGACCGGTCCCCGCGCCCCCGCCGCCCAAACCCGAGCCCGTGGCGGCCCCGGCCCCCGAGCTGCCCATTCCGCAGGCCACGCACGAGTTTCGGCTGGATCCGGGCGGCGGCGAGGTGGTCGGTTACGTGCAGCGCACCGTGGTCGGCAAGGACGACACCCTCCCCGACATCGCGCGCCGGTTCGACGTGGGTTACGAGGAGATGCTGCTCGCGAACCCCGGGGTCGATCCCTGGCTGCCCGGGGCGGGCCGCGAGGTGGTCGTGCCGACGCAGTTCGTGCTGCCCGCCGCGCCCCACGAGGGGGTGGTCGTGAACGTCGCGGCGATGCGGATCTTCTATTACCCGCCGCACAAGAAGGGCGAGCCGCAAATCGTCTACACGCACCCGATCGGCATCGGCCGGGTGGGCTGGAAGACGCCGGAAGGCACGACCAAGATCGTCTCGCGGCAGAAGGATCCGGTCTGGGTGGTGCCGAAGTCGGTGCGCGACGAGCACGCCGAGGACGGCGAACGGCTGCCCGACAAGGTGCCGGCGGGCCCGGACAATCCGCTCGGCCAGTACATGTTCCGGCTGGGCTGGCCCAGCTATCTGATCCACGGAACCAACAAGCCCTACGGGGTCGGCATGCGCTCGAGCCACGGCTGCATGCGGCTCTACCCCGAGGACATCGCCACGTTCTTCGATTTGATCCCGATCGGCACCAAGGTCACCGTGGTGAATCAGCCGTACCTGTTCGGCTGGCGCGACGGCACGCTGTATCTGCAGCCCTACGCGGTCATGGAGGACGATGCGCGCGCCTGGAGCAAGGACCGCCGTCGGCTGCTGGCCGCGCTGCTCGCGCCCAAGCTGCGGCGCAAGGTGGCGGACCACGATGCGGAGATCGACTGGGCGCGCGTCGCCGATCTTGCGCGCAATCCGCGGGCGATTCCCGTCCCGGTCACGGGCGGCCGCGGCGGCGTGGATGCGGTGCTCGCGCAGGCGCTCGAGGTGCAGAACACGCTGCCGGCCGGGTCCAACTGGGATGGCAAGAGCGGCTTGTTGGTCGACCAGAAGACCTTCGACGACCTGGTGAACGGCCGCGAGGCGCCAAAGGCGGCCGCCGAGCCGCCGGGCCGCCCCGCGGCATCGGCCTCGGCCCAGTAGCCGATGCGCCGGCCGCCGTCCCGGATCGCAGGGCTCCTGCTCGCGCTGGCGGCCGCCGCGGCCGGCGCCGCCGATGGGTCCCCCGTCCAACCCGGCGTCGACGAGCATTCCTTCGCCAACGTCGAGCAGTTCCGCATCACCCACGTCGACCTGGACCTGCGCGTCGATTTCGACTCGCAGTCGCTGCGCGGGCAGATCGGCATGCGGATCGAGCGGCTGGATCCGAACGCGACCCAGCTCATCCTCGACACCCGCGATCTGATCGTGCACGAGGTCACCCAGAAGGCGACCGACGTGCTCGGCGCCGAAGGCAATACCGAACTGCCGTGGGTCAGCCGGCCTTTTCATTTCGAGCGGGCCGATCCCGTGCTGGGCAGCGCCCTGGTGATCGATCTGCCGCCGTCGCGCAAATCCCGGGTGCTCATCCGCATCGACTACGAGACCGCGCCGCGGCCGAGGGCGATCGGCTGGCTCCTGGCGAAGCCGGGTTCGGGCCGACGCCAGCCCCTGATGTACGCGCTGCCGGGGCCGATCGCCGCCCGCAGCTGGCTGCCGCTGCAGGACACGCCGCAGGCGCGTTTCTCGTACAAGGCCCTCATTCACACGCCCGAGGACCTACGCGCCGTGATGAGCCCCGCCGCGGACCCGAAGGCGGCGCGCACCGGGGTGTACTCCTTCTCGATGGTCGAGGACGTGCCGGCCGCCGCGCTCGGCCTCGCCGTCGGGGACCTGCAGTTCAAGGCGCTCGGCCCGCGCAGCGGGGTGTACGCGGAAAAGCCGCTGCTGCGCGCCGCGGCCGCCGAGTTCGCCGACACCGAGGCCATGATCGACGCCGCGCAAAAGCTGCTCGGACCGCGCGCCCCGCCGCGCTTCGACGCGGTGGTCCTCGGCCCCCGCTTCCCGATCGCCGGCGCCTCGTCGCCGCGGCTCGCGTTCCTCTCCTCGACCCTGCTCACCGGCGATCGGAGCCGGTTGTCGCCGCTGGCCGCGGCGCTCGCCGATCAATGGACCTTCGCGCCGGCGGCCTGGCGGGACGCCTGGGTCGCTGAGGCGGTCGGCCGCTACGCGGCGATCCGCATCCTGGGCGCCGTTTACGGCGCGGCCGCCGCGGACCTCGAGCAACTGGCGGCGCTCGATGCGCTGCGCCTCGCGTACGCGTCGCGGCCGGCGGCCGATCAGCCGCTGGCCATGGATCTGCGGGGCCGCGATCCCTGGCCCGCGGTGGATGCGTGCACCCGGGTCAAGGGCGGCCTGTTGTTCTCGTGGCTCGAAGGGAAATTCGGCCGTGACCGGCTCGACGAGTACCTGCGCGGCATGCTCGCCCGCTTCGCCGGGCGCGAGGTCAGCACCGAGCAGTTCCTGGCCGACCTGCGGCAGGAATTGCTCGATCGGCAGCCGGGGATCGCGACCCTCGACGAAGTGCTGGCCTGGGTGTCCGGTCCGGGGCTGCCGCGCGGCGCGGTGCTGCCCCCGGCCGAGGTCTGGCGCGCGGTCGACGCGGCGCGCGCGGCCTGGCTCGCCGATGCCACGCCGATCGAGAAATCCGCCGCGAAGAGCTGGCTGGGGCCGCACTGGGTGCGCTTCCTCGACGGCCTGCCCGCGGGCCTGCCCGAGCCGCGCGTGGCCGAATTGGAGCGTTCCCTGGGCGTCCGACGACAGGCCGATCCGGCGGTCGGGCGCGCCTGGTTCGCGTTGCTGATCCGCAACGGCCATCCCGCCGGTCCGCCGCTCGAGGCGTACCTCGCCGAGGTCGGGCGCGGCTCGCTGGTGGAGCCCTTGTACCAGGCCATGCTCGCCACGCCGGCCGGCGCCGCCGCGGCCAGGCGGGTGTATGCGCAGGCGCGTCCCGGCTATCATCCGCTGGTGGTCGCGGCCCTCGATCCCTCCCTCAAACCCGAGCCCGACCCCGAGACGAGCGATGCTGAGTGAATGGATGAAGGTGATGCTCGAGGAGATCGCGCGCAAGCAGGCGGAAGCCGAGCAGGCGCGAGCGGAACTCGCCCGGCGGCTCGCGGAGCAGGCGCCGCCGCCCGTCCCTCGACCTGAATGATCCCGCTCAAGGACGACACGCCGGCCGCGCTCAAGCCCTACGTCACCCTCTCGTTGATCGCGGCCTGCGGGCTCGTCTTCCTGTGGCAGCAGAGCCTCGATCCCGCGGCCGAGCGCCGGGTGGTCGTGGCGCTCGGGGCGATACCGGCGGTCCTGCTCACCAGCGCGCGCCTGCCGGCCGACCTCACCTGGGTGCCGCGCTTCGTCTCGCCCCTCACCTCCATGTTCCTGCACGGCGGGTGGATGCACCTGCTCGGCAACATGCTCTACCTCTGGATCTTCGGCGACAACGTCGAGGACGCGCTCGGACACGTGCGCTACCTGATCTTCTACTTCGCGTGCGGCGCGGCCGCCATCTTCGCCCAGGCGCTGGCCAATCCGGCCTCGCCGTATCCCATCATCGGCGCGAGCGCCGCGATCTCGGGCGTGCTCGGCGCCTACCTGATGCTCTATCCCCGGGCCAAGGTGCTCACCCTGGTGCTGCTGCCGTTCTTCTTCACGACGCTGCGCCTGCCGGCGATGCTGCTGCTGCTGCTGTGGTTCGTCGCGCAGCTGCTCAGCGACCTCGCGCTCGGCCACGGCGGCTCGAACATCGCCTTTCGCGCGCACGTCGGCGGCTTCCTCGCGGGCATGCTGCTGGCGCCGCTGCTGAAGCGCCGCGAGGTGGCCCTGTTCGGCCGCTGAAGGTGCCGCCGGCCGCGGCGCGCTGTGCTACAGTCCGCGCAGATTCGAGCGAGGGAGAAACGTTGGCGTCGCGAAGTCACGCGGGGTTCGACGTCCGAGAGGAGCGCGGACCCGAAGAGAGCATCGTCCCGGTCGCGATGGGGCGCACCGCCTTCGTCGGCCGCACCCTGCGAGGCCCCGTCGACCGGCCGGTCCTGCTGCGCAGCTTCGCCGAGTTCCGGCAGATCTTCGGCGGACTCTGGCAGCCGAGCACGCTGTCCTACGCGATCGAGCACTTCTTCGACAACGGCGGGCGCGAGGCGCTGGTGGTGCGCGTGGTCAACGGCGCGCGCGCCGCGACGCTGTCGTTGAACGCCGGCGCGGCGGTGCTCGAACTGCAGGCGCGCCGTCCGGGCACGCGTGAGTACCTGCGCGCCGCGGTCGATTACGACAACGTTCCGGCGCACAGCCTCACGGAGTTCAATCTCACGGTGCAGCGCGTGCGCGTGCAGGGCACGAGCCAGATCGAGGATCAGGAGATCTATCGGCGCATCTCGGTGGATCCGGCATCCGAGCGCTACGTCGCCGACCGGCTGCGCGATTCGGATCTGGTGCGCCTCGCCCGGGCGGTGCCGGCGCAGCGGCCGGACCGCACGCTCGACCCGGCCAGCGGCCTCGCGACGGCGTACGTGGGCTCCAGCGTGGATGGCGACGACGGCGCGCCCCTGACCGACTACGACCTCATCGGCTCGGCCGCCGAACAGACCGGACTGTTCGCCCTGGATCACGCGGATCGGTTCGACCTGCTGTACGTCCCGCCGCCGGCGCGCGCCACGGACCTGGGCTCGAGCGTGCTGCTGGTGGCCTCGCGCTACTGCAAGGCGCGGCGGGCCATGCTGATCGTGGACCCGCCGGTCGACTGGCAGACCGCGGACGAGGCGCTGCGCGGAATGCGCCGCTGGCATTTCTTCCACGACCACGCGCTCATGTATTTCCCGCGGATCCTCGTGCACGACAAGCTGCGCGGGCACTTCGAGTCGTTCGCGCCCGGCGGCGCGGTCGCCGGCATGCTGGCCCGATCGGAGGAGGCCGGGCCCGAGTGGTCGTCGGCGCGGCTCGACGAGGCGCTGCTGCGTCCCGGTTATCGTCCGGGCTGCCAGGTGCCCGAGGACGCGCGCCAGCGCCTGGCGGGCACGGGGGTCAACACGCTGCAGGCCGTGCGGTCGGCGACCCGCGCCCGCGCATCGGCGCGCACGCTCGCGGCGGGCAGCGCGACTCACGCCGACTGGCAGAGCCTCGGGGCGCGGCGTTTCGCGCTGTTCGTGCTCGACAGCGTGGTGCGCGGCACCCGCTGGACGGTGATGGCGCCGCGCGACGAGCGCAGCCATGAGCGCCTGGTCGCGCAGGTGCGCGGCTTCCTGGAGCAGTTGCACCGCGCGGGCGCGTTCGGCGCGCGGCCAATGGAGGATTCCTTCCTGGTGAGCGCCGCGGGCGCCTGCGAATTCGTGCTCGGATTCGCGGCGTCCCCCATGGGCGGCCTGCACTGCTTTCGCATCGAGCATTCGGTCTCGGGCTGCGAGGTGCGCCCCGCCGCTCCGCCGCGCCCGGAGCCGGCGGAGCTCGGTGCCGCGGAGGCCGAGTGGGTCGAGTCGCTGGCTAGCGAGCTGCGGGGCTGATCGCGGCCCGACGCGCGATCTCCGCCGATAACGCGTTGCGCGCCGGTGGGGGCGCCGCCGCGGATTGCAGCCGGGGGAGCGACGGCCGCGCCTCGAGCTCGAGGCGTGCGTAGCGGTAGCCGGCGTCGATCACGTGATCGAACGCCTGCCAGTCGAGCAAGTCCACGTCCGGCAACGGGGGCCTGAACAACACGTCGGCGAGATCGCGGTGGGCCGCCACATTGGACGCCCCGTTCGCCATGCCCGCGTGCATCAGCACCTGGAAGATATGGATGCGCGGGGCGCCGCCGCGCGCGCGGGCGAAGAAGCGCCAGAAGGGCGGGTGATCGCGCGAGGCGCGCGCGCTGATGACGTTGCGCTCGGCGCTGACGTCGCAGCCGATGACCACTCCGGGGCGGTGGGCGCGCATCAGATCGACCGGCAGGTTGTTGATGACGGCACCGTCGACCAGGACCTCGCCGTCGCGGTACACCGGCGGCAGGACGCCCGGGATCGCCACCGAGGCGCGCAGCGCCTCCGCGAGGCCGCCGTCGCGGTGCTCGAGGGCCCGGCCGGTGGTGAGGTTGGCGCTGACGCACAGGAAGGGTATCCGCAGGTCCTCGATGCGGGCCGCGCCGAACTCCCGGCTCAGCAGGCGCGCGACCTTGCGTCCGCGGGTGAGCGCCACCAGCGGAAAGGTGTAGTCGCTCAGCGGATTGGTGTCCACGAAGGTGCGCCGATAGCGCACGCGCATCTCGGCGTCGTCCCAGCCCATCGCGACCCCGGCGGCGATGATGGCCCCGATGCTCGACCCCGCGATGAAGTCCACGGGCACGCGCGCCTCGCGCAGGGCGCGGACCACGCCGAGATGCGCGAAGCCGCGTGCACCGCCGCCGGAGAGCACCAGGCCGACGCCGCGCTGGGCGAGCAGCCGGGCGAGGCGTCCGTAATCGGCGGCGTCGACCAGGTGATGGCCCTGGGTCCCCGGCAGCGCGCCGCGCCAGCGGGAGGCCGCGCCGGGGCGGAAGCGGCCCTCGTGCAC
>JAJXZV010000140.1 GCA_021779875.1 Pseudomonadota bacterium | reverse complement strand
GCCGCGGACACGTACAGGATGGAGAAGAGCAGGCTGCGGTTCATGGGTGCTCGGGACAGAGGTGGGAGATGTACGCGGCGAGGGCATCCTTGCTCCGCGGCGGCAGGATCGCGGCCGCTGCCTCGATCGCGGGAGCCGGCGGCTTCCCGTGCGCCGCGGGCAGCACGTCGAGCCGCCGGCGCAGGTACGGATAGTGCTGGCAGGCCAGCACCGGGAGCTGCGCGCCGACGCCGCGGCCCCGGACGCCGTGACAGCCTGCGCAGCGGGCGCGATACAGGTGTGCGCCCGCGGCATCGACCTCGGCGGGCCCGCGAACCGGGTGGCGGTTCGGCGGCAGGGCCGCCAGGTAGTCGGCCAGCGCGAGCATCCGCTCGGGATCACGAAACGTCGAGTGCGCCGCCACGACATCCATGCCGGGCGCCCGTCGTTCGCGGGTGCCGAAGCCGCGGAGCTGTTCGAGCAGATACCCGCGTCGCTGCCCTGCGAGACTCGGGATGGCGCCGTCCGGCGAGCCGTCGGCGTTCGGCTGGTGGCACACGACGCAGGCGCCGTACAGCGACCTGCCGTCCAGGGAGGACGCCGAGGCCTGGGCATGGGCACCACAGGCCCACGCCAGCAGAGAGCCTGCCGCGAGCGCGCGCAGGACGAGGCGCGTGGCGAACTCGTTCATACGGCCGAGCATACCCGACCGGAAGGCCGGCCGCGCTAGGGAAAATTCCCTACCGGCGGCGTGGCACAATGCGCCGCAGTCCGAGGAGCCCATGCGCCTGAGAGCCCCAGCCCCGATCGAGAACGTCGCCGACACGGCCTCCTGGGTGGCCGAGATTCGTGCGTGCGAGAGCGCACGCGCGGACGCCTTGTTCCGTGATCCGCTGGCCGCTCGGCTCGCCGGTGAGCGCGGCCGGCGCATCGCGCGCGCGCTGCCGGATGGCGCCGCCACGGCCTGGGGCGTGGTCATGCGCACCTGCGCGATCGACCGCCTGCTCGAAGACGCACTGGCCGCCGGCATCGACTGCGTGGTCAACCTGGGCGCGGGTCTGGACACGCGACCCTATCGGCTCGATCTGCCCGCGTCGCTCCATTGGGTCGAGGTCGATCTGCCGCCGCTGATCGCGGCGAAGAACGCGCAGCTCGCCGCCGAGACGCCGCGCTGCCGGGTCGAGCGGCTCGGCCTCGACCTGCGTGCACCGGGATTCGCCGCCGCGCTGCGCGCGCGGCTGCCACCGGCGGCGGGCGCGGTGCTGCTGATCAGCGAGGGAGTGATTCCGTATCTCACCGCCGAGCGGGCGGCCGAACTCGCGCGCGAGCTGCGCACGCTCCCCGGCGTGCGCTGCTGGCTGCAGGATTACGAGAATGCCGGGCTGCGCCGGCCGCTGCCGCGCCGCTGGACCGAGGCGCTCGCCGCCGCGCCGCTCCTGTTCCAGGCGCCGAACTGGTTCGAGTTCTTCCGCGAGCAGGGCTGGCGGCCGGCGCGGGTCCTCACCAGCGGCGAGCAGGGCGCACGCGCCGGCCGGCCGTTCCCGTGGACCTTTCCGCGCGGCTGGCTGCTGCGCCTGCTGCCCGCGTCCTGGCGGCGCGGGGTGCTCGATGCCACGGGGGCCGTGCTGCTCGAGCCGGCCGCGGCGGATTAGGGCCGGGCGGCGCCGGAGCGCGCCCAGCGCGGCAGGCCGTTCGCGTCGCGCAGCACGAGAAGCGCATCGCCCTTCTTGATCTTGGCGGCGAGCAGCGCGGGCGCGCCCGCGTAGGTGATCCGCGATCCGGTCACCTCGAGCGCATCGCCCGGCGCGATCTTCAGGGTCTGCTGATCGAAATACCACTTGGGCCCGAGGTGCACCGAGAGCGACTCTGCGGCGGTCTTGAGCGTGAGATGAATGCCGGTGTAGCGGCTGCCGGGGTTGTCGACGGTGTCGACCGAAACGACGGTGCCGGCGACGGTCACAACGGTCTTCGGGTCGTAGCGCATGCCGCGCGGATAGGGGTAGGGTGCCTGGGCGTTCTGGGCGGGTGCCGGGAGCGGCGCCGCGATGGCGCAGGCGAGGCCGAGCAGCGCCCCGACGATCAGCGAATTGTGTAAGGATTTCATAGGCCGTATTCCTAAACCAGGGCCGAGAATCGCGAAACTCGGAAAAGTACTCATGATCGGTCCGGAATCCCCTTGGATTGGCTTGGCGACGGCGCTCGGTGCGGGCCTGCTGATCGGCATCGAGCGCGAGCGGCGCAAAGGCTCGGGCACCCACCGGGCGCCGGCCGGCGTGCGCACCTTCGCGCTGGCCTCGTCCATGGGCGCGGGTGCGGCCGTGCTCGGGCAGCCGCTGCTCGTGGCGGTGGGGGCGGCGCTCATCGCCACGATCGCCGCCATGGCGTACTGGCGCAAACGCTCGCAGGACCCGGGCGCCACCACCGCGCTCGCACTGCTGCTCACCTACGTGATCGGCGTGCTCGCGCCGAGCGACGCCATCCTGGCCGCCGGCAGCGCGGTGGTGGTCACCGCACTGCTCGCGAGCCGGAGCCGGCTGCACCGGTTCTCGGTCGAGGTGTTGTCCGAGGCGGAACTGCGCGATGCCTTGGTATTCGCCGCGGCGACGCTGATCCTGCTGCCGCTGCTGCCGGACCGTGACCTGCCATGGGCCGCCGGGGTCAACCCGCGGCGCATCTGGGGCCTGGTGGTGCTGTTCATGGCGCTGCAGGCGGTGGGCTACGTGGCGCTGCGCATGTTCGGCGCCCGCCTGGGGCTGGCGCTGTCGGGGCTGGCCGGCGGGTTCGTGTCGAGCACCGGCACGATCGCGGCGCTCGGCACGCGGGCGCGCGAGGCGCCGACGCTGCGCATCGCCTGCGTGGGCGGCGCGCTGCTGTCGAGCGTCGCGACCGTGGTGTTGCTGATGATCGTGATCCTGATGGTCTGCCCCGCGGCCCTGGCGCCGCTCGCACCCAGCCTCGGCGCGGCGCTGGCCGCCGTGAGCGCCGCCGCGGCCGTCGCCTGGTCGAGGCAGCGGCCGAAGCCGGTCTTGTCATCGACCACGAAGAGGTGCGCCCCCTTGACGAGCAGCGACGAGACGTACGGCGTGCCCTTGCGCACCTCCCAGGCCAGGCCGTCCTTGCCCACCTC
>JAJXZV010000302.1 GCA_021779875.1 Pseudomonadota bacterium | reverse complement strand
AGGAGGCTCGCCTTCATCACGCAGACCGCATTCGGCAGGCGTGACACGATCATCACGGCGTCGAGCAGGGAAGGATGGTTGGCTGCGACGATCAGCGGCCCTTCGCCGCGCAGTCGGTCGAGTTCCGACAGCTCGAAGCGGCAGGCGCACACCCAGGTCAACAGTGCGAGATAGCCGCGGAAGCCTGCGGAGATGACCGCCCGGCCGAGCGGCTGGCCGATGCGCCGTGGCAGCAGCGGGTGCAGCAGCACGGCGAACGGCAACCAGAGGAGGCAGATCAGCGCCAGCGATCCCAAGCCGATGATCATGGCGAAGGTCTCGTAGGCGGCCCACATCGGCCGGCTGGCGGCGGCCATCACTCCTGCCCCAGCGCGTGCGCGGCCATCGCCTCGACCTCGAGCAGCAGGTCGGCACGACAGATGTCGGCCTGCACGTACAGCACCTGGGCCCCGCCGATGCGCCGCGCCAACTCGTCGCGGATCGACGGAAAGTCGGCCGCATGACGCACGTAGACGCGATACGCCAGTTCCTCGAGTGCGAACGGCCGCGAGTTCGCCGCCCGGTTCACCTCCGCGACGACCGCGCCGAGGTTGACCATCGCCTCGTGGCACTGGCCGATGACGTCCTGCGGATGCACCGTACGGTGGCCGACGATGCTGGCGGTGCCGGACACGAACAGGATCTCCTGGGCCGGCGGGCGGACCAGCGCCGCTCTCGCGAAGATCGGCGCCCTCGGCCCGTATCGCGGCGGATATCGATAGGCGCTGACCTGGCGGGGATTCTCGATGGGCACGGGCGCGGCCCGACCAGCGAGGAAGGCGATCGACAGCGGTCCGGCCGCGAGGCCGAGGGCGCAGGCGGCCGGCACGTTGCCGGCGCCGCCGCGGCGCGCCATGAACGCGTCCCGGCGGCCGACGTTGAACTGGCGATAGCGCTCCAGCCCGTGCGACTCGGCGTTGATGTCGGCCATGTAGTTCCACACCCGCCACAGATGCGGCAGCTTCTGCGCCTCGAGCAGGCGGAAGATGCGCCCGTAGGCCGCCTCGCTGGCGGCCTGCAGCGGCGCACGGCGTTCATCGCCGAAATCGGCCTCGTCGAGTTCGATGACGCCGAACAGGGTGTCGCCCGCCCTGCGCCACGCGATGCCCTCGGCCACACCCTGCCGCGACGGGGCGGCCTCCCGCAACCAGGTCTCCTGGACGACGGCCATGTCCGCCCCGAGCAGCGGCGCGCAAATCGCCTGCACCGGCCAGGCGAAGTCGGGTCCGGGCGCGCGCCGCCCGAGCCATGCGCCACCGAACTCGGTTCCGGTCAGGCGTGGCGCGCAAGACGACGAGGAGTGGAAGCGCAACGTCACGATGGGTCGTACAGCGTCGAGTCGTCGATCTTGCGGATGTTGAAGCGCCGCTGCCGCCAGGCCAGGAAGGCGCGCCTGGGCTGGACCAGATTGGCCGCGTAATAGAACGCCTTGAACGCCCATACCGAGGGCCAGATCGGCGTCGTGCCGAAGATGTCGCCGGCCAGCAGCGACAGCAGCGCCGCCTTCATGCCGAGGATCCGCTTGGGCCCCATGAAGAAATCGCGCATGATCGGGTTCGTGACCCGGTAGATGAACCACGAGAACTGCCGCGGTCCGTGCTTCATCCGCGTGTCGAAACGCTCGAGCGCCGCCGGCGCGGCGGCCGGGTCCTTCAGGCAGACGTCGATCGCCTCGGCGCCGAGCACGGCGCCGTTCATCGCGAGCCATACCCCGGACGAGAACACCGGGTCGATGAACGTGTACGCATCGCCCAACAGCAGGTAGTTGGCCCCGTGGGTGCGTTCGGCGACGTACGAGAAGTTGCCGGTGGCCTCGACCTCGGTCGTCAGGCCGGCGCCCTCCAGGCGCGCCGCCAGCGCCGGGCAGGCCGCGATGTTGTCCATCAGGAACTGCCGCAGGCTGCGCTTGCCCCTGGACCTCATGTGATAAGGCCAGGTCACCATGCCGACGCTGGTGGTGTCGTGGATCATCGGAATGAACCAGAACCAGCCGTGCTCGAACCAAAAGATCGTGATGTCGCCCTCGGCGCGGCCCGTGCGCCGGCGGGCATGGGCGAAGTGGGCGTAGACCGCCGCACTGTTGTGCCTGGGGTTGCGGCGCTTGATCCGGAAGCGATGCGCCAGGAAGGTGTCGCGCCCGGAGGCATCGACCACGAAGCGCGCCTGCCACTGCTCTTCGCCGCCGTCGTCGCGGCGCGCGCGCACCGCCACCGTGTCGTCCGGCAGGAAATCGACGGCGAGCACCTGGCAGCCCTCGCGCACCTCGACCCCCTTCCTCGCGGCGTTGCGGATCAGGATCTCGTCGAATTCGGCCCGCTTGACCTGGTAAGCGTGCGGCATGCTCGGGTCCCAGGCCTCGGCGAATCGAAACACCTGCGCCGCATCGTGGTGCGGGGAGACGAATTCGGCCGCCCACTTCGGCATGCCGATCGCCCTCATGTCGTCGGCCACGCCGAGCTGCTCGAACAGCGGCAGATTGGCCGGCAGGAGCGACTCTCCGATGTGGAAGCGCGGGTGCCGCGCCCGCTCCATCAGCACCACGCGGTGACCCTTCTGCGCCAGCAACGGCGCCACCGTCGACCCCGCCGGTCCGCCGCCGATGACCAGCACGTCGCATCGGCGGCGCTCCCCCATTTGATGGTGCTGCAGCATTGCGTCAACCTTCGGCGCCATGACCCTGCCACGCCCGTCGACGGGTCGACCGCGCCGCTAGCGCGGCCTGGTTCTCGGGCTCAGCCGCACTTCGAGTCGCCGCAATTCAGGCAGGTATAGCAGCCGTCCATCATGACGACCGCGGCGGTGCTGCATTTGGAACACAGCTGCGCGCCCTCCGGGAAGTGGGACTTCGAGAAGGCGTCCGTCTGCTTGGCGCGCGCCTCGAACTCGGCGCGCTTCTCGTCGACGAGCTTCTTCTGGTGCACGTCGAGTTCGGGCTTCTTGAGCAGACCGATGGACTGCAGATGCCGTTCGATCACGTGCCCCAACTCGGCGATGGTCGAAGGCATGAACTTGCCGCCCGGCTGCCAGTAGCCGCCGCGGGGATCGAACACCGCCTTCAGCTCGTCGACCAGG
>JAJXZV010000073.1 GCA_021779875.1 Pseudomonadota bacterium | reverse complement strand
TCCGCCGCCGCCTTGGCATCCGCCGCCGCCTTGGCGTCCGCCACGGCCTTGGCATTCGCCGCCGCCTTGGCATCCGCCGCCGCCTTGGCGTCCGCCGCCGTCTTGGCATCCGCCGCCGCCTTGGCGTCCGCCGCCGTCTTCGCCTGCGCCGCGGCGTCGGCTTCGACGGCCGCCTTGGCGGCGGCTTCGGCGGCACGCTCGCGCGCCTGCTCCTCGGCCAGCCGATCCGCCTTGGCACGCTGCGCCGCCCGCAACACGCGCGAATCGACCACCACGGCGTCGATGGGCAGCGGCTGCAGACTCGGCGACGGGCTCCAGCGATTCAACGCGAACAGCACCAGAAATCCCGCGAGCGCACCGTGCAGGAGCAGCGATACGACCAGGGCTCCCGGATTGTCGCGCAGGAAATCGCCCACGCTAACGCACTCCCGCGGCCGCACCGTCGCCGCGCCCCGCGGGCCGCACCGGATCGGTGAGGAATCCGACCTTGGTCGCGCCCGCGCGCTGCAGAAGGACCATGGCGCGCACCACCGTGCCGTAGGGCACCGTCGTGTCGGCGCGCACCAGCACCGGCGTCTCGGCATCCCGCCGCAGCAGCGCCGCGGCGCGCGCCGCGGCCGTCTCCTCGGTCACCGGCTGATCCGGATTGCGGCCGATGTTGACGTACATACGGCCCTGCCCGTCGATGCTGAGGATGAGCGGCTCGTGCCGGGTGAGCAGGTCGGGATCGATGGGCTTGGCTCCGGCCTTCGGCAGATCGACCTTGACCCCTTCCTTGAGCAACGGCGCGGTGATCATGAAGATGACCAGCAGCACCAACATCACGTCGATGTACGGCACCACGTTGATCTCGCCCATGAGCTTTCGACGGCGCAGCGGCGCGGGCATGCGATCCTCAGGCCGCGTGTGCGCGCGCCGCCCCGTGGCGCTGCAGGATGGTCGAGAATTCCTCGACGAAGGTGTCGAAGCGCAGTTCCAGCCGGCTCACCTGATCGGCGAAGCGGTTGTAGGCGATCACCGCCGGAATCGCCGCGAACAAGCCGATCGCGGTGGCGATCAACGCCTCCGCGATGCCGGGAGCCACCGCCGAGAGCGTCGCCTGTTGCACGTTCCCGAGGTTGTGAAACGCGCTCATGATGCCCCACACGGTGCCGAACAAGCCGACGTAGGGGCTGGTCGATCCCACGGTGGCGAGCAGTGCGAGGTTGCGCTCGAGGCGGTCCATTTCGCGCATCTGCGCGACGCGCATGGCGCGCCGTGCCCCCTCGAGCAGCTGATCGGGCGGCGTACCGAGCTGGCGCAGCCGGCTGAATTCGCCGAAGCCGGACTCGAAGATGCTCTGCAGGCCCGTGCCTGCGCGTCCCTTGGTTTCGATCTTGCGATAGAGCGCCGTCAGGTCGCCGCCGGACCAGAAGGCGGATTCGAACGACTCCGCCTGCCGGCGCGAGCGTGAGATCACGCGGCCCTTGCCGAAGATCACCGCCCAGGACGCCACGGATGCGCCCAAGAGCAGCAGCATGACGCCCTGTACGACCGGGCTGGCATCGAGCACCAGGGTGAAGACCGACAACTCATTGCCCATCACGCCACTCCACGAACAGATCCTTGGGGATGGCCCGCGGCTTGAGCGCGCCGGAATCGATGCAGGCCACCCGCGTGCCGGCGTCGATGAGCTGCACGTCGCCCCGCCAGATCGTTTGCTTGAAGGAAATTGTGGCACCGCTCATGCTCACGAGTTCCGCGGTGACGATAATTTCATCATCGAGCACGGCCGGTCGCAGGAAATCCACGGTGACGCTGACCACGGCGAACTGCAGACCGCGCTCCCGCCGCAGCCGGCCTTGATCGACGCCGAGCGCTCGCAACCAGTCGGTGCGGCAGCGCTCCATGTACTTCAGATAATTCGCGTAGAACACCACGCCGCCCGCATCGGTGTCTTCCCAGTAGATGCGCACCGGAATTTGATATTTATGAATCAAGGGCTTGTGAACCTTATCCAGACCAGTCGTCACGGTCGATCAGTGTAGCAGGCCGCCGCAGCGGCGCACGTGGATCCCGCACTCCCGTGCCGTCCGCCGTCGTAGCATCATCGGAGCACGCCTCGGGGAGCGCGACGTGGCGACGACCTGGAACCTGCAACATCCGCCTGCCGGCCGGCTCAAAGGCCGCGTTCAGCAGCTGCTCGAGTCCTGCGACGTGCAGATCGACGGCGGCGCGCCGCACGACATCCAGGTGCTGAACCAGCGGTTCTACGCACGCGTGCTGTCCCAGGGATCGCTGGGCCTCGGGGAATCCTACATGCTGGGCTGGTGGGAGGCTCGCGACCTGGAAGGTTTCGTGTACCGCCTGCTCGCGGGGCGTCTCGACGAGCGGGTGCGAACCTGGAGCGACCTGGCCGCCTACGGGATGGCGCTTGCGGTCAATCTGCAGCGCCGATCGCGCGCCTTCGAGATCGGCCGCCGGCATTACGACCTGGGCAACGATTTGTACGAGCACATGCTCGATCCGCTCATGATCTACAGCTGCGGATACTGGGCGCAGGCGCAGACGCTCCCCGACGCCCAGATCGCGAAGCTCGAGCTGGTGTTCGGCAAGCTCGGCCTGCGGCCGGGCGAGCGCGTGCT
Organism: Pseudomonadota bacterium; assembly: GCA_021779875.1. Classification (GTDB taxonomy): domain Bacteria; phylum Pseudomonadota; class Gammaproteobacteria; order Steroidobacterales; family Steroidobacteraceae; genus Bog-1198. The sequence goes on along the minus strand of JAJXZV010000073.1, from coordinate 491 downwards.
CGACGTGGGCTGCGGCTGGGGCGGCGCCCTGCGGATCGCGGCCGATCGGCACGGCGTGCGCGGGGTCGGCGTCACCGTATCGCGCGAGCAGGCCGACTTCGCCCGGCGGGCGTGCGCGGGGCTGCCGATCGAGATCCGCCTCGAGGACTACCGCGGCCTGGACGAGCCGTTCGACCACGTCTATTCGATCGGCATGTTCGAACACGTGGGGGCCAAGAACTACCGGCGCTTCTTCGAGGTCGTCCGCCGGTGCCTGCGCCCGAACGGCCGGTTCCTGCTGCACACCATCGGCGCGCGGCGGCCGAGCCCGTCCAACGATCCGTGGATCGAGAAGTACATCTTCCCGAACTCGCACCTTCCGGGCCAGCAGCAGCTGGTCGCGGCGCTCGGCGGCCGCTTCTCGATCCAAGGCTGGCAGTGCATCGGCGCACACTACGTACCGACCCTGCGCGAGTGGCTGCGCCGCTTCGAGCTCTCCTGGCCGCAACTGC
>JAJXZV010000252.1 GCA_021779875.1 Pseudomonadota bacterium | reverse complement strand
GCGCGGCGCTGTGGGCGGGCGCCTATGGCCGGGCGCTCGACGCGCTCGATCTCATGCCCCCGACCCTGGCGACCCAGCCGCGCTGGCGGTACTGGCGCGCGCGCGCCGTCGCCGCCACCTCCGGGGCCGCGGCGGCCGCGCCGCTGTTCGCGCAGCTCGCGCACCTGCGCGACTACTATGGGTACCTCGCCGCCGATCACCTGCATCAGGCATACGACCTGAACGAGCGCGCCGCGCCCGACGATCCGGCCGCGCAGGCGGCGCTCGCGGCCGAGCCGGCGCTCGTTCGTGCGCACGCGCTATTCGACTGCGACCTGCCCGATGATGCGGCCGCCGAGTGGGCCTTGGTGGTCGCGGGCGCGAAGCCCGCGGTCAAGATCCAAGCGGCGCGTCTCGCCAACCGCTGGGGCTGGTATTGGCAGGCCATCGTGACGCTCGCCCAGAGCGGCGAGTGGGACGACGTGGCGCTGCGCTATCCGCGGCCCTTCGCCGAGCAGGTGGCCGAGGCCGGCCGGCTCGCGTCGGTGCCGCCCGATTGGCTGTACGCGCTGATGCGCCAGGAGAGCCTGTACCGCAAGGAGGCCGTGTCGCGCGCCGACGCGCGCGGCTTGATGCAGATGCAGCCGGCCACGGCGGCCGCGGTGGCGCGGCGCCGGCACTGGCCCGCACCCGGGCAGGGCGCCCTGTTCGAGCCGGCGATCGCGGTCAAGCTCGGCGCCGCCTACCTGCGCGAGCTTCTCGACCACTACGATGGCCGGCTCGAACTCGCGCTCGCCGCCTACAACGCCGGCCCCATGGCGGTGGCTCACTGGCTGCCGGAGCGGCCCATCGACGCAGACGTTTGGGTCGAGAACATCCCGTACAACGAGACCCGCGGCTACGTGCAGCACGTGCTCGAGCACATCGTCGCCTTCGCCCACGTGCGCGACGGCGAGCCGCCCCGCCTCGCCGATCTCATGACGCGCATCGATCGGGATGCCGCGAACGCGCCGGCGGGTCCGCGGTGACGAACGTGCTATCCTAGCGCCCCGTTTCCACCGACCCCCTAGCAGCGCCGTGCGGCGCCGCGGACCCCCGCAAGGCGGTCCGCCCGCGCGCGGCCATGGATTGCCATGCTCTCGACCTCCAATCTCGCGATTCAATTCGGCGCCAAGCCCCTGTTCGAAAACGTCACGGTCAAGTTCTCCGACGGCAACCGCTACGGCCTGATCGGCGCCAACGGCTGCGGCAAATCGACCCTCATGAAGATCCTCGGCGGCGACCTGGAGCCGACCGCGGGCGACGTGATGCTGCAGGCCGGCATGCGCCTCGGCAAGCTGCGCCAGAACCAGTTCGGCTACGAGGACGAGCGCGTGCTCGACGTCGTGATGCAGGGGCACGCCGAGATGTGGCAGGCCATGCAGGAGCGCGACCGCATCTACGCCGACCCGAACGCCTCCGACGCCGACTACATGCGCGCCGCGGAACTCGAGGGCAAGTTCGCCGAGTACGGCGGCTATACCGCCGAGGCTCGCGCCGCGAGCCTGCTGATCGATGCGGGCATCGAGGCGCCGCTGCACAACGGCCCGATGCGCGAGGTCGCGCCGGGCCTCAAGCTGCGCGTGCTGCTCGTGCAGGCGCTGTTCTCGCAGCCCGACGTGCTGCTGCTCGACGAGCCGACCAACAATCTCGACATCCACTCGATCCGCTGGCTCGAAGGCGTGCTGAACGACTACGACGCCACCATGATCATCATCAGCCACGACCGGCACTTCCTGAACCAGGTGTGCACGCACATCGCCGACCTCGATTTTCAGCAGGTGCGGATCTACCCGGGAAACTACGACGACTTCATGCTCGCCTCGGTACAGGCGCGCGAGCGCGCCGAGGCCTCGAACGCCAAGGCCAAGGAGCGCATCTCCGATCTGCAGGAATTCATCCGGCGCTTCTCCGCCAACGCCTCGAAGGCGCGCCAGGCGACTTCGCGTCGCCGGCAGCTCGAGAAGATCAAGCTCGAGGACATCAAGCCCTCCTCGCGCCAGAATCCCTACATCCGGTTCGAGCAGGCGAAGAAGCTGTATCGGTCGGCGGTGACCGTAGAGAAGCTCGACTTCCGCTATCCGGGCACCGACGCCGACGTGCTGCACGGCCTGGACTTCGCGGTCGAGGCCGGCGAGCGCATCGCCATCATCGGTCCGAACGGCGTCGGCAAGACCACGCTGATGCGCTGCCTCGCCGGCGAGCTCGCGCCGAACGCGGGCCGCATCACCTGGGTGGATAACGCCGAGCGGGGCTACATGCCGCAGGACCCTCAGGCCGAGTTCGCCGACAAGGTCGACCTGTTCAGTTGGATGAGCACCTACACCGGCAAGGCCGACGACGATCAGATCGTGCGCGCGACCCTCGGCCGGCTGCTGTTCTCGGGGGACGAGACCAAGAAGTCGGTCAAGGTGCTCTCGGGCGGCGAGAAGGGCCGCATGATCTACGGCAAGCTGATGCTCACGCGGCCGAACGTCATGCTGATGGACGAGCCGACCAACCACATGGACATGGAAACCATCGAATCGCTGCAGATCGGCCTGGAGAAATATCCGGGGACGCTGATCTTCGTGTCCCACGATCGCGAATTCGTCGGCACCCTCGCGACCCGCATCCTCGAGCTCAAGCCGGGCGGCCGGATCACGGACTTCCGCGGCTCGTACGACGAGTACCTGCGTTCCCAGGGCATCGACGCCTAGCCGGACCCTCTCGCGGCGAGCCACGCGCCGGCCGAGAAGGTCACCCACCAGCCGGCGATCAGGACCGCGGGAGCCGCCGGCGGGACGATCCCGTTCGGGGCGAGCCACGACCACGCGAGCAGGGTTGCCGCCGCGCAGGCCGCCGGGATCGCCAGCGCCGCGCGCGCGGCGAGGCGCACGCGGGCGATCAGCGCGAGGTCGGCCAGATACAGCAGCGCCCCGTACGCCGAGGCGACCCCGAGCACCACGCGCGGCGTGAGGGCTCCCAGGGAGACGGCGACCGACGTGCCCGCGACCGGCGCCGAGGCGCTCGCCAGGGCGGCCACCACGATGAACGCGAGCCGCGCGGGCAGGCCCGGCGGACCGCGCAGCGCCACCGCCAGCGTGAGCGCGTGCAGCGCCCC
>JAJXZV010000134.1 GCA_021779875.1 Pseudomonadota bacterium | reverse complement strand
GGTACTTGCGATTGAGGTTGTTCTTCATGTTGACCTGGTCGTGCAGGACCCAGAAGAGCTTTTTTTAATGATACGGCGACCACCGAGATCTACACGGTGTCGCCGGTGCTCAGGGACACGGCCATGACCTTGCCGTTGTCGAAGCCGCAGATCGCCATCTCCTTGGCGAGCACCGGAATGGCGGTGCCCCGCAGGCTCAGGCGCGGCACCTGCTGCTCGGCGGACCACAACTCCTTGCCGTCCGCGGCATTGAGGCCGTGCAGGCGGCCGTCCACCGAGCGGATCACCACGACCTTCTCGCCGATCGCGGGCGCCGACAACAGCTCGGATCGCACGTTCACGCGCCACCGCTCCTGGCCGGTCTTGCCGTCGAGGGCCAGCACCGTGCCCTTGCTGCTGCCGAACACCACCAAGCCCGCCGCCGCGGCCGGACCCGCCGACAGGGGCAGCTTGGTCTTCTTCATCCACACCTGCCGGCCGGTGTCGAGCGACACCGCCAGCACTTCGCCCTTGTGGGACGCCGCAAAGACGACGCCGTCGTCGATGGCCGGCCCCAGCCCGAGCCGCAGGACCATCTGCTTCTTGCCGCCGCCGACCTTGTCGCCCCAGAGCTTCTGCACCGGCAGCTTCGCCGGGAACTCGACCAGCTGCGCGGGCGGCTCGACGTCCTTGTCCTTGGTACAGGCCCCGAGCAGCAGCAGCGCCGCGAGCCCGCCGACGAGCCAGACGCGCATCAGGGCCGGGCCTTCTGCGCGGCGGGCGGGCCCTCGCCCAGATCGGCGATCTTCAAGGCGAGCAGTGCCGTGTCGACCCCGCTCTTATCGGCGCTCGAGACCGCGGCCTGGTACTCCGTGCGCGCGCCCTGGAGGTCGTGCTTGGCGTACAGCGCGTCGCCGCGCACCTCGTGGTAGAGCGAGGCGAAGGCGCCCACGCCGGGCTGGGCCGTGATCGCGAGCGCCTCGTCGGGCTTGCCCAGGTCGATCTGCAGGCGCGCCAGGCGCAGCGCGGCGATGTGCCGCAGCTCCGAGTCCTTCGACTCGTTCATCACCTGCGTGAGCGGCGCCACGGCCTCCGCGGGCTTGCCCTCCTCGACCGACAGGCGCGCGAGCGTCAGGCGCGCCTGATCCGCGTAGGGCGAGGCCGGGAACTGCTTGATCAGGCTCTGCGCGATGTCGCGCGCCCGGTTGCCGTCGTTCCCCTGCAGAGCGGCCGTCATGCTGGTGAACTCGGCCGAGGCGCGCATGGCCTGGGCCTCGCGCCGGCTCTCGTAGTACCGGTAGCCCGACAGCAGCACGATGCCGAGGACCGCGCCCCCGATGAGCCACGCGCCGTTGGCCGCGAACCAATGCTTGACGGCCTCGACCTGTTCCTCGTCGGTCAAATACTCTTCTGCCATGTTTACCCCGCTGTCCTCGTGCCCTTCGAACCCAGCAATGCCCCCAGCCGCTCGCCGACCTGCGCCAGCAGGCACTCCTCCTGGGCCGTCTCCTCGCGCAGGTGCTTGAGCGAGACCACGCCGCGCGCGAGCTCGTCCTCGCCCAGGATCGCCGCGATCCGCGCACCGCTCTTGTCCGCCCGCTTGAACTGCGCCTTGATGCCGCCGCCGCCCAGATTGACCTGCACCTTGAGATTCGGCCAGGCGTCGCGCAGCGTCTCGGCGAGCGTGAAACCCGCGATCTGCGCGCTCTCGCCCGCGAGCACCAGGTACACGTCCGGCCTCTCGCGCGGCGCGGCCAGCCCCTGCGCCTCGAGCAGCATCACTATGCGCTCCTGGCCCATGGCCCAGCCGATTCCCGGCGTCGGCGTGCCGCCGAGCTGGGCGACCAGGCCGTCGTATCGTCCGCCCGCGCACACCGTGCTCTGCGCGCCGAGCGCGTCCGTGGTCCACTCGAACACGGTGCGGGTGTAATAGTCGAGTCCGCGCACCAGGTGGGGCTCGACATGATACTCGATCCCCGCGCTCGACAGGTGGGCGCACAGCGAGTCGAAGTGCGCGCGTGATTCCGGGTCGAGCGAGTCGAGCAGCCGCGGCGCGCCCGCGGCGATGCGCTGCGTCCGCGCATCCTTGCTGTCGAGGATGCGCAGCGGGTTGCCGTGCAGGCGCCGGCGGCTGTCCTCGTCCAGGTCCGCCTCGTGGGCGCCGAAGTACTCGACCAGCCGCTCGCGATAGGCGGCGCGCGCGGCCGGCGTGCCCAGCGAGTTGACCAGCAGTTTCAGGCGCGTGAGTCCGAGACGGCGCAGCAGCCGCGCCGACAACAGGATCATCTCGGCGTCGACGTCCGGACCCTCGAACCCGAAGGCCTCCGCATCGATCTGGTGGAACTGGCGGTACCGGCCCGCCTGCGGGCGCTCGCGGCGGAACATGGGGCCCATGCACCACACGCGCAGCCGGTTGTCGCGCAGCATCCCGTTGGAGATCACCGCGCGCACGATGCCGGCGGTGGCCTCCGGGCGCAGCGTGATGTGATCCTCGCCCTGGTCGACGAAGCTGAACATCTCCTTCTCGACGATGTCCGTGAAGTCGCCGATGGAACGCTTGAACAGCGGCGTCTGCTCGATCACGGGAACGCGGAATTCCTCGTATCCGTACGCCGCGAACACCTCGCGGGCCACCCGCTCCAGGTGCTGCCAGGCGCCCACCTGCGCGGGCAGGATGTCGTGTACGCCGCGCAGCGGCTCGATGATCTTGCTCAATGCTCCTCCGGTCAGCCGCGAATCGGGCGGGCCTGCGCGGATGCGCCGCGCGTGGTCACGCCGGCCGGCGAGGCGCCGCCGGTCGGGATGCCGCGCGTAGCGGCGTCATCGCGCCCGCCCCACCGGCGCAGCACGCCGTCGGCACCGGCGTCGAATGCGGCGACCTCGCCGGAGAGGAATTGCCGCCCGATCGCGACGGCGTGCTCGTTCACCTCGAGCTGCACGCCGCTCGCATAGCCCAGCCGCACGCGCAGCGGCGCCGCGCCGGCCACGGTCTTCACGCTGTTGGCGCGCCCGAGGCCCGAGAACAGGAGCCGGCCGCCCGCGTCGCGCACGGCGACCCACGAATCGGCCGAGAAGCTCATGCGCAGCAGCACCCGCCCCTGCGCGGCCGCCGTCGGCATCGGCGCCGGCGCGGCGGCAGCCGATACGGCGGGCGCG
>JAJXZV010000039.1 GCA_021779875.1 Pseudomonadota bacterium | reverse complement strand
CGCCGCCGGCCGCGGTGCCCGCGGTCGATTCGCCGGCCGCCGCCCCGCGGCGCGGCCGCGTGCTCATGTTGCAGGGCTGCGCCGAGCCCGTGCTCATGCCTTCGATCCGCGCGGCCACGGTGCGCCTGCTGAACCGCCTGGGCTTGGACGTCGAGTTCGCGCCCGGAGAGCGCTGCTGCGGGGCCCTGGTGCACCACCTGGGGCGCGAAGCCGAGGCGCAGGGGCACGCGCGCCACAATCTCGACCGATGGTCCGGGTGGCTCGCCGACGGGGAGGCGAACGCGATTCTCGCCACGGCCTCGGGTTGCGGTTCGCAGCTCAAGGACTACGGCTTTCTGCTGCGAAACGACCCCGTCTACGCGCCGCGCGCCGCGCGTGCGGCCGAACTCGCCCGCGATCTCTGCGAGCTCATCACCCCCGCGCAGATCCGGGCGCTGCGGGTGCCGGTCGCCGCGCGCGTGGCCTATCACGCGGCCTGTTCGCTGCAGCACGGGCAGAAGATCCTCGCCGGACCCCGGCAGCTGCTCGAGGCCGCGGGCTTCGAGGTGAGCGTCCCCGCGGAGGCCCACCTGTGCTGCGGCTCGGCGGGCACCTACAACCTCCTGCAGCCGGCGATCGCGGCGCGCCTGGGCGAGCGCAAGGCGGCGAATCTCCTGGCCCTCGAGCCGCAGGTCATCGCGACGGGTAACATCGGCTGCGCCGTGCAGATCGGCGGGAAGGTCGGCGTGCCGGTGGTGCACGTCGCGGAATTGCTCGATTGGGCCACCGGCGGACCGGTTCCGGCCGCCTTGACGACCTGAGGTGATCACATGTCGATGACTCTGGCACAGGCCAATACCCTGATTGCGGCGGCGATGGCCAAGGCCGCGGAACTCAAGCTGAAGCCGCTGAGCGTCGCGGTGGTCGATCCGGGCGGCCACCTGATCGCCTTCGCCCGCCAGGATGGCGCGTCGAACCTGCGGCCGCAGATCGCCACGGGCAAGGCGGCCGGCGCGCTCGCCCTCGGCGTCTCCTCGCGCCGCATCGGCGAGATGGCCGCCGAGCGGCCGGCGTTCGTGAGCGCGCTCGGCCAGCTCGCGCCGGGCGGCATCGTGCCCGCCGCAGGCGGGGTGATCGCCACGGGCGCGAACGGCGCGATCGCGGGGGCGGTCGGGATCACGGGCGACTCGTCGGACAACGACGAGCTGTGCGCGATCGCCGGCATCGCGGCGGCCGGCCTGACGGTGCACCGAGGATGATCGGGGCACGCGAGGCGCTCGAGCGGTTGCGCGAAGGCAACGAGCGGTTCGTCGCCGACGTGCGCAGCCGCGACACCTGGCCGAGCCGGGCGCGGCGCATCGAGCTCGCGACGGGCCAGGCGCCCTTCGCCGCCATCCTCGGCTGCTCGGATTCACGCGTGCCGGTGGAGATCGTGTTCGACCAGGGACTCGGCGATCTGTTCGTGATCCGCGTGGCCGGCAACGTGGTCGCACCCTCGCAGATCGGCAGCGTCGAGTTCGCCGCGGAGCAGTTCGGCACCCGCCTGGTCGTGGTGCTGGGCCACTCCAAGTGCGGCGCGATCGCCGCGACCCTCGAGCAGCTGCAGCGGCCGAAGGAGAACCAGTCGCACAACCTGCACTCCATCGTCGACTTCATCCGCCCGTCCGTCGAGGGCCTGCTCGCCACGGACCTCAAGCACGATCTCGCGGCGCTGTCGCGCGAGGCGGTGCGCGCCAACATCCGCACCTCCGTCGAGCGGTTGCGCCACGGCTCGGAGATCATCGAGGAGATGATCCAGACCCAGGGCCTGATGGTGGTGGGTGCGGAATACTCGCTCGATACGGGACTCGTGGAATTCTTTCCCGGCACGACCGACGCCGGTTGATCGATCTTGGAGGAGCCGATGCTGACAGCGGAGATCATGAACCAGCGGGGCGCCGGCCGGCTGCCCGGGCATCTCGGGATCCGCATCACGCGGCTCGAGCCGGAGTGCGTCGAGGCGGAATTCACGGTGAGCGAGCACCTGATCGCTACGAACGGCTACCTGCACGCGGGCGGCATCGTGACGCTCGCCGACACCACCTGCGGCTACGGCTGCGCCGCGAACCTGCCGGCCGGCGCGACCGGCTTCACCACCGTGGAGCTCAAGTCGAACCACCTGGGCACGGCGCGCGAGGGCACCGTGGTGAGCGTGGCGCGGCCGGCGCACCGCGGCCGCTCGACCCAGGTGTGGGACGCGGTGGTGACGCACCGGGAGACCGGCCGGACGCTGGCGCTGTTCCGGTGCACCCAGATCATCCTGTACGCCAAATGAGCGGTCCAGGGCGGCCGGCGGCGCGGATGGGCGCCCGGAACTGGACGCGGATCGGCCGCCGCGAGTACTATCGCGGCCCCAACCCAGGGCGCCCGTAGCTCAGCTGGATAGAGTGTCGGCCTCCGAAGCCGAAGGTCACTGGTTCGAATCCAGTCGGGCGCGCCAATTTCCGAAAATTCCGACCGCCGCGCGGCGACCGCCATCGACCGCCATCGACCGCCTTTCAGGACGCCATCTCGGGCTCGCAGCGCACCTCGGTCCGCACCGAATTGGCGATGAAGCACTCCTCGTGAGCCCGATGGTGCAGGTCGAGCAGCTGCTCGTGCGAGGGGACGATCCGGCCCGAGCAGGCGATCCGCGGTTTCAGCGTGACCACGGACACGGCCCATTTCCCGGCGGCATTCTTCTCCATGATCCCCGAGGCCTCGTCGACGTAGCTGTCCACGCAGAACTTCTCCCGGGCCGCGATCGAGAGGAACGACAGCATGTGGCAGCTCGACAGGGCGGCGACGAACGCCTCCTCGGGATCGACGGCGGCCGGGTCCGACAGGGGCACGCGCACGATCTGCGGTGATGCCGAGGCGGGGATCTGCACGCCGCCGTCGAAGCGGATGAGGTGCCGGCGGCTGTATCGGTTGTCGATGAACGGCTGCTCGCCGCGCGACCATGAGATCGTTGCCGTGTAGTGGTGCATGGAGTATCCAGTGCGATGGTGCGATTCGCGGGCCGGAGGTCACTCCAGGGCGGCCCGGTAGAGGGAGTTGCGCGGCGCGGCCAGCACGCGGCGGAGCATGGGTTCGAAGGCCTCAAGCGGCAGCCAGGCCGCCTTTGCGTCGAAGGCCGGGCCGTCATAACGGGCGCAGAACTCGGCCGTCCGCTCGAAGCAGGGATGGCCGCGGAAGCTCTCGCGCAGGTCGCGGTTCATGCCGATGTGATGAAAGAAATAGTATCCCTGGAAGACGCCGTGATGCTGCACCATCCAGTGATTGGCGTCCGACACGAACGGTTGCAGGAGGGCGGCCGCGACGTCCGCGTGATTATAGGGACCCAACGTGTCGCCGATGTCGTGCAGCAGGGCGCAGACCACGTATTCCTCGTCACGGCCATCCTGATGGGCGCGCGTCGCCGTCTGCAGGGAGTGCGTGAGCCGGTCGACCGGGAAGCCGCCGTGTTCGCCTTCGAGGAGGCGCAGGTGCGTGAGCACGCGATCGGGCAGCGCCTTCGCGTAGGGAATGAACTCGTCCATGATGATCCGCCAATCGCCCTGCGTGCTCGCCGCCATGTCGGCGAAGTCGGCGCGAATCGAGTCTCGCCCGTCCGGGGTGTTCATCGCGATCTCCATCGACGGCCCACGATGCGTTCCCAATATACCGCATGGCGAAGGTCGCCGAAGATCTCGTCGATCACGGCCGACACGGCCCTGCGAGGGACGCGCCGGGAAATGCGTGCTCCCGACGAACCCGCGTGCCGCGGCTCGGGCGTCATCGCGACCCGACCGGGAAGCTCGGGCCCGCGACACCGTCTCGATCCAGAAAAGAAGCAAGGGAAATCAGCGCGCGGCGCACCTGGGACGATACCGTCGGCGATGCGAGAATGGCCTCCTCGGTGACCAATGCACCGAGCAGTGGAATCGTAACCGACGCTTCGGTGACGATGGTCGCGGACATGGTTCTCAGCGTTTCCAGCAACGCGTCGTAGGCGTGGTACGCCCGCGCGGAGGTGTTCACGACCGCCACAGGCTTGTTGACGAACTCCTCGAAGCCGACGAGCCAGTCGAGGGCGTTCTTCATGACGCCGGAGACGCCATGGGCGTACTCGGGGCTGGCGATCAACAAGGCATCGGCGCGAACCACCGCGGTGCGCAGGTCGGCAACCCCCGCGGGCGGTCGATCCTCCAAATCCGGGTTGTAGTGAGGAAGATCGCCCAAGCCATGAAAGACCGTGATCTCGAGGCCCGCAGGCGCCAGCCTGGCCGCCGCGCGGCAGAAGGCGGCGTTGATGGAGGCCGTCCGCAAGCTGCCGGCCACGGCGAGCACGTTCATGACGCCCAGCCGGCTTGCAGCCGATGCGCAGCGCATCGAACCGCATCGATCCGCATGCGCCCGCCGCGAATTCGGGGACGCAAACCCGCGCCGCATCCATCGGCCACGCCGCTACTGCACCACGAAGACCGCGCCGAGAAGGCCTATCGAGGCAACCTTGCCATCGACCACGGTGTACGAGGCCACCCCTATGGATCGGTATTGCGCAATGAACGCTTCGAGCTGACCGACGCCGAGCAGGCTCTCCAACTGGCTACGCTGCGACACCGCCTCCCTGATCTTCTCGCGGTGACGCTCGGGCGACGGGTTGAGCGCCACCGCCGCGATGACCGCCAGCGCGGTCACCGCGATGGCTTTGAACGTCGATTTTGGCGTGGGCATGTTGGATTGAGCCTGATCCGCGAGCGGCAGTGACTCGGGCCGCTATTTCACCCACTCATAGAGGGGTTTGTCCTTGTCGACGACGTGCACCGTCAGGAGCTTCAGCGGCGGCTCCCCCACCACGGTGAAGCCGGCATGCGGCACGTCGCGCAGGTTCGTAAAGGCGCTGCCGGTCTGCATCATGGTCGCCGCCCGGCCGGGAAACTGCACCATCGTGCCCTGCAGTACGTAGCCGGTCTCGATGCCGTGATGATAATGACGCGGTATGGTCTCGCCTTTCTTGAATTCGCTGATCGAGGTGATGACCTGCATGTTCGGGGACATCGAGAGGTCGGCGCGCTCGAGTTCGCGCCGCTGCGGCGGGTCGTTCTGCATCGTGTCCGCCCAGACCGTGGCAACCAACGTACCCAATGCGAGGACCGCTACCGATCGCCTGAATCGCATGCCGTTCTCCCGGTTTTGGTCTGAGCCAGCGCCTGGCGGATCTTCTCGACCAGTGTGCGCTGATCGTAGGGCTTGTGCAGCAGCATCGCGCCGGCATCCTCGGGGCCGAGAGCGCCTTCCGTGTAGCCGGACGTGAACAGCACCGGCAGCTTCGGCCGCAGCGCCTGCACGTGGGCGGCGAGCATCGGCCTGGTCATGCCGCCCGGCATCATCACGTCCGAGAACAGCAGGTCTATGTGCTGATCGCTGCGGGCGATCTCGAGCGCCTCGGCCGCGTTCGCGGCGATCAGCACGCGGTAGCCGAGGCCGCGCAGCAGACGAGCGGCGTGGCTGCGCACCAGCGCGTCGTCTTCGACGAGGAGGATCACCGCGTCGCCGCGCAGGTCGCGGGACGGTGCGCCGCCCCCGCCGGAGGGGCCGTCCTCGGCCGGGACGTCGCCGGCCCGCGGCAGGTACAGCGTCACGGTCGTGCCCACCCCCACCTGCGAGCGGATCTTCACCGTGCCGCCGGATTGCTTGGTGAACCCGTACACCATGCTCAGGCCGAGGCCGGTGCCCTTGCCAACCGCCTTGGTCGTGAAGAACGGATCGAACACCCGTGCGAGGTGCTCGGGGGCGATGCCGGTGCCCGTGTCGGTGATGGCGAACATCACGTACTCGCCGGGCACGACCTCGAAATCGGCGGCCGCGTACTCCTGATCGAGCACCACGTTCGCGGTCTCGATCCGCAAGGTGCCCCCCTGGGGCATGGCATCCCGGGCGTTGATGCAGAGGTTCAGGATGGCCAATTCCAGCTGGCCCGGATCGACGTACACCGTCCAGGCGTCCGAGTCGGCGACGGCCTCGATCTCGACGTTGCCGCCGAGCGTGCGGCGCAGCAAGGCGAGCATCCCTTGGACGGCCGCCGGCGGCTCGATCGACTTGGGCTCGAGCGTCTGGCGGCGCGCGAACGACAGCAGGCGGCTGGTCAGCTCCGCACCCCGCTCGCCGGCGGTGCGCACCATCCGCGCCATGGCGGCGAGTCGGGGCCGATCCTCGAGTTCCTCGGCCAGGTCGTCCGAATTGCCGATGATCACGGTCAGCAGATTGTTGAAATCGTGCGCGATGCCGCCCGTCAGCTGCCCGATGGCGTCGAGCCTCTGGGCGTGCGCCGCGCGCGCCTCGATCTCCGCGATCCGGGATTCGGCCAGCTTGCGGTCGTTGACGTCGATCCGCAGGCCGAGCATGCGCACCGTGCGGCCGCGCTCGTCGAATTCGATCGCGCGCCCGACGCTGTTGATCCAGCGATACGAGCCGTCCGCGTGCTTGAGGCGATACACAAGGTCGAACCCCGGCCGCCCCTGGTCGCGCACCGCCAGCATCGCCTCCACGGCGCGCTCGCGATCCTCGGGGTGCATGCGCTCGCTCCAGAATTGCCGGTGCTGCGCGTGCGCGGTCGCGTCATACCCCAGCATCCGAAAATAGGTCTCGTTCGCCTGCCAGGCATCGGTGCGCAGATCCCAGTCCCAGATGCCGATCCGGGTGGCGTCGAGAGCCAGGCGCAAGCGCGCCTCGCTGTCGCGCAGGGCGAGTTCGGCGGTCTTGCGCGCGGTGATGTCGATGATGGTGCCGAGCAACGCCTGCGGACGGCCCGCATCGTCGCGGGTGAGTTCGGCCTGGGCGTGCACCCAGATCACGCGCCCATCGGGACGGATGGCACGATGGTCCACGTCGTAGGCGCGCTCGCCGCTCGCCGCCTGCTCGAGGCAGCGGCGGACCAGCGGCAGCTCGTCGGCGGGGACCATGGCCACCAGCTGCTCCATGCGCATCGGTTGCAGGCCCCGGTCGATGCCCAGCAGCCGGCACGCGCCTTCGGACAGCTCGACGCGATCGGTCGTGAGATCCCAGTCGATGAAGCCGACGCCGGCCGCGCGCTGCGCCCGGACCAGGCGTGCGTCCTCGCGCCGCAGGGCGGGGCCTTCGCTGTTGGGTTCATGGTCGGTCATGGGCTGCGAAGCGCGTGCGGATCCCGTGATGGCCTTTGTGACCTGCGAGCCGCGGTCCGGCCTTCCGGCCGGCGTCGACGTGTTGCGTGGTCGACTCCCTCCGACGACCCGGCGGACTCATTGTCGACCAGTGCCCGCGGTCCTTCAAGCGGGGCGCGCCTACGCGGCGCCCCGGCTCACGGCTCGGCGCAATGCGAGTGCGCGCGGACCCGCACGGACGCGCCGTCGCGCACGCCGCGGCGCTTGCCGTGCCCGCAGCGACGGAAGTCCGAGTCCACCGTGACCGCGGTCCAGGACACGTTGGCGCGGCCGACGTCGTCGGAGGAGACCGTGATCGGCGCCGAACTGAAGCCGTTGAGGCGCGTGTGCTGCATCACCGGGGTGGGCGGATTGGTGCCGAGGTCGTAGACGGTGACCAGGATGTCCTGGATGCCGTCGTTTTTGATGTTCAACGCGATGCCGTCATCCGCAACCGCCGCCGAGATGCCGGCACCGGCGAGCAGCAGCACCGTCGCTACGCGAGACTTGATGGGATGGGGCCGCATGCCGTACACCTCGATCGGACGCCCAAGGAAAAGACCGCGCACGCGGCGCCGAGTTCCGGCCCTAGGCGCCGCGCTCGCCCCAGGCGGCGCGGCCGCGCTCCCAATCGCGTCCGTCGAACGGGACCACGGTCAGCGACTCGATCGTGCCGGCGTCGAGGCAGCGCGCGTTGATGCTGACCCCGTCCGGATGCGAACGCGGCACGTAGAAGGATTTGACGCCGCAGGTGGCGCAGAAGTGATGTTTCGCGACGCCGGTGTTGAAGGTGTAGGTGGTGAGGGCGTCGCGCCCGGACAGCAGCGTGAACCGATCGGCCGGCACGATCAGGTGCAGATAGCCCGCCTTGGCGCAGATCGAGCAATTGCAGTCGGCCACCTCGAGCGCGGCCGGCGCCCGCACCTCGAAGCGCACCCGGCCGCAATGACAGCCGCCGCGATGCATCACCAGCGCGCCGGGGTTGCCCACCGGTCAGTGCTTGTGTTCCTGCGCGGCCAGATCGCTGATCAGCAGCAGGAGCCTGTCGGGGCCTTTCGCCGAGGCGACGTCGGCCACGTACTTGCCGTTCACCACGAACGTCGGCACCCCTTCGATGCGGTAGCGTTGCCCGAGTTCGTCCGCCCGTTGCAGGGCCGACTCGACGTCGAACGAGTGATAGGCCTTGTCGAAGGCGTCGTCGGTGACCCCGAATCGGCGCAGGAAGACCTCCTGGACGTGCTCGTCGGCGGCGACGTTGCCGGGATCGCTCGCGATCAACGGGTCGCCCGTCACGTGGATCTCCTTGAAGATCTCGCCGTTCAGCTGATCGATCTTGCCCATGCTCTGCAGCGCGTAGTACAGGCGCGCCGTCGCCCGGTGCACGTCGCTCCAGACCACCGGCACGCGCGTGAAGGTGATGTAGGAGGGCTTGCTCTTCAGCCAGGAGGTCACCATGGGCTCGATCGCGTAGCAGTGCGGGCACCCGTACCAGAAGAATTCGAGCACCTCGACCTGGCCCGCCGGCGCCGCCGTCGGTTGCGCGGGGACGATGCGCGTGTAATTCACGCCCTCCTGCCACGGGGAGCCGGCCGGCGTGGCCGCCGCGGCCGTGGCCGCGGTCGCACCGACGGTCGAGGCGACGGCGGCCAGGATGGAGTTGTGGGCGCCGCTGTCGCCGGCGGAGTCGTCGGCCTTGCCGCCGCCTTCCTCGCTGGGCCGGGTGAGCTTGGCCGCCTCGCTGGCGGCCTGGTCGGCCGGGGCCTGACGAGGACCGGCGATGCGCCCCGTGGCCGCGGTGCCCGTCTCGCGGGAGGCGTCCGAATGCCTCTGGCCGCAGGCCGCGAGCGCGAGGCTCACCCCGAGCAGGATCGCCAGCGTGCGCCCGGACATGGTCAGCGCATGCCCTGAACGTACGAGGCGACGTCGCGCATCTGCTCGGCCGTCAGGCGCTTGGCGATGGTCTGCATGATGTCGTTCGGGCCCGTGGTGCGCGCGCCGGAGGCGTAGTCGTTCAGCTGCTTGACGACATAGACGGAGTGCTGGCCGCGCAGGGCCGGGAATTTCGCGGCCTCGTTGCCGTGCCCGGTCGGGCCGTGGCAGGCCATGCAGGCCGGAATGCCGCGGGCCTTGTCGCCGCCGCGGTACAGCTTCTCGCCCGCCTTCCAGTAGCTCGGGTCGGCCTCGAGGCCGGTATTCACCAGCGAGTCGAAATAGGCGCCGAGATCCGCCATGTCCTGCGCGCTGAGCGCGGCGGCGTTCGGCATCATGACCGGGTTGTTGCGCTTGCCGTCCTTGAAGGCCTTCAGCTGCTCGGCGAGGTAGTCCGCGCCGAGGCCCGCGAGGCTGGGCCATTCGGGGTTGACGCTGTTGCCGTTCGCGCCGTGGCAGGCCTGGCAGACCACGGCCTTGGCGGCGCCCGCCTGCGCGTCGCCGGCGGCCGGAGCCGCGCTGCCGACGATCGTACCGGAGATGAATGTCGCGAGAATCCAAACACGCTTCATGATCGTCTTTGCCCCGTGAGCTGAAGGTGAGCCGATAGTGGCCGCAAATTGTACACTACGATCAATGCATTGCGTCCAACGCGGCGGCCATGTCTCATGCACCTGAACGTGAAATTCCTGACGAGCGCCGCCGAAGCCCGGCAGCTGACGCCGGACCTGGGCCGCGAGATCGCCTTCGCCGGCCGCTCCAATGCCGGAAAATCGACCGCGATCAACGCCATCACGCAGCGCTCGGGGCTCGCGCGCGTGAGCCGGACCCCGGGCCGGACCCAGCTCATCAATTTCTTCGAGGTCGGCGCCGAGCGGCGCCTGGTCGACCTGCCGGGGTACGGTTTCGCGAAGGTCCCGGAACGGGTCCGCGCGCACTGGCTCGAATTGCTGCAAACCTATTTCGACGTTCGAGAATCCCTGGTCGGCCTGATCCTCATCGTCGACAGCCGCCGGGGCCTGGGCGCGCAGGACGCGGCGATGCTCGAGTGGGCGCTGGCCCGCGGCCGGGCGGCCCATGTGCTGCTCACCAAATCGGACAAGCTCACCCGGCAGGAGTCGCTGCGCGTGCTGCGCGAGACCCGGGAGGCCTGCGCCGATGCAGCGGTGAGCGTGCAGCTGTTCTCGGCCCATGCCAAGCAGGGCATCGACGAGGCGCGCGCGGTGATCGAGCGCTGGCTGGAGCTTTGAGTGCGGGGCCGGTGATGGAAACGGGGTCTCGAAATAAAAAGGCCCCGGTGGTCGCTTGGCAGCAGCCACCGAGGCAGACCAACCCGGCATGGGGATGACAAACCGGGTCTGCCCACTCAGGGAGAAGAGTGGGGAGCATCAATGACGCTCGGTAATTTAGAGTGGGGTCCTCAGGGAAAGTTCCAAGGGGTCCGCCGGCGATTTTTGCGGCGTCGCGTGTAGGCAATCGCCTACATCCGCCCTCCGGGGCCCCGCCCGGAACGGGCGGTCAGTGGGCCTCGTCCCAGCTGCGCCCCACCCCCACCTCGACCTTCAGCGGCACCGTCAGTTCCGCGGCGCCCGCCATGCGGGTACGTACTTCCCGCAGGATGACCTCCAGCACCTCGTCGGCCGCCTCGACCACCAGCTCGTCGTGCACCTGCATGATCAGACGGGCCGGCAGCCGCGACTCGCGCAGCCACCGGTCCACGTCGATCATGGCGCGCTTGATGATGTCGGCCGCCGTTCCCTGCATGGGGGCGTTGATCGCGCTGCGCTCGGCGTATTGGCGCAGCGACTGGTTGCGCGATTGGATGTCCGGCAGATACAGGCGCCGTCCGAACACCGTCTCGACGAACCCGGCCTCGCGCGCCTGCCGCCGCGTCTCGTCCATGTAGCGCTTCACGCCGGGATAGCGCTCGAAATACAGATCGACGTATTTCTGCGCGTCGCTGCGCCCGATGCCGAGCTGGCGGGCCAAGCCGAAGGCCGACATGCCGTAGATCAGTCCGAAATTGATCGCCTTGGCCGAACGGCGCTGGTCCGGGGTGACCGCGGCGAGCGGCACGGCGAACACCTCCGCGGCCGTGGCCTGGTGCACGTCGCGATCCTCGGCGAAGGCGCGCAGCAGGCTCTCGTCGCCCGACAGGTGCGCCATGATGCGCAGCTCGATCTGCGAGTAGTCGGCGGCCACCAGCGAGTGGCCCGGCGGCGCGATGAACGCCTGGCGGATGCGCCGGCCCTCGGGGGTGCGGATCGGGATGTTCTGCAGGTTCGGATCGGTCGAGGACAGCCGGCCGGTGGCGGCGACGGCCTGGTGGTAGGAGGTGTGGATGCGGCCGGTGCCCGGATCGATCTGCCCGGGCAGCTTGTCCGTGTAGGTCGATTTGAGCTTGGCGACGCCGCGGTACTCGAGGATCAACCGGGGCAGCGCGAAGGAGACGGCCAGCTCCTCGAGCACGTCCTCGGCGGTCGAGGGCTGGCCCGTGGGCGTCTTGCGCAGCACCGGCAGCGCGAGCTTGCCGAACAGGATCTCCTGCAGCTGCTTGGGCGAGTCGACGTTGAAGCCGGCCCCCGCCTCGGCGTGCGCGAGTTCCACGAGCTCCGCCATCCGCACGCCCAGCTGCGCGCTCTGGGCGGCGAGGCGCTCGCGGTCGACCAGCACGCCGGCGCGCTCCATCCGGAACAGCACGTCGACCAGCGGCTGCTCGATGGTCTCGTACAGCCGCTCGAGCGGCGGCAGCGCCTCGATCTGCGGCCACAGCGCCTGGTGCAGCCGCAGCGTGACGTCGGCGTCCTCGGCGGCGTAGTCGGTCGCGCGATCGACGTCGACCTCGGCGAAGGGGATCTGCTTGGCGCCCTTGCCGGCCACGTCCTCGTAGTGGATGGTGCTGATCCCGAGGTACTTCGCGGCGACCGAGTCCATGTCGTGCCGGGTCGCCACGCTGTTGAGCACGTAGGACTCGAGCATCGAATCGAAGCGCTGGCCCCGCAGCTCGATGCCGTGATTGGCGAGCACGTGCTTGTCGTATTTCAGGTGATGGCCGAGCTTCGGGCGGTCCGGATCCTCGAGCCAGTCCGCGAGCGCCGCGAGCACCTCGGTCCGATCGAGCTGCGCGGGCGCGCCGGGGTAGGCGTGCGCGAGCGGCACGTAGGCGGCGTGCCCCGCGGTCACGGCGAACGACAGGCCGACGATGCGCGCCCGCAGGTAATCGAGGCTGTCGGTCTCCGTGTCGAACGACACCAGCGGCGCGTCGCGCAGGCGCCGGATCC
>JAJXZV010000403.1 GCA_021779875.1 Pseudomonadota bacterium | reverse complement strand
CCGCAGGACCTGGAGCGTGTTGATGGACAGGCTGGCGACCGTGCGGATCTTGCCGCCGCGATGGCGGTTGAAGACGCGGTCGGATTTGCCGATGAACCGGGCGTTCGGCAGGGCGTCTATGCGCTCGTAGAGGCTCCGGTCCGCTTCCTCGTCCATTTCCAGCGTGATTTCCCAGAGCGTGTGCCCCTGGGCGCGGCGCAAGGCGTTCAGATGCTCGATGGTGAGGCCGGCTTCGGCGATCACCTGCAGGACTTTCGCGAGGCTCCCCGGCTGGTGCACGGTCTCGACGATCAGGATCTCGGGTATTTTCATAGCGCGCGGACGATACCAGCGCGGCGGCGGCCCGGCCACGGCCGCAAGTGATTAGTTCCGTGGCCCTATAATCCACGGCATGAAGCGCCTCATTGCGATCGTGGAAGACGAGCCGGCCATCCGCGACAACTACGCGGCGGCGTTCACACGCGAGGGATACGTGGTGCGCGCCTATGGAACCCGCGCGCAGGCCATGGCGGCATTCGCCGCGCGGCTGCCGGACCTGGCCGTCATCGACATCTCGCTCGAGGACGAGCCGGAGGGCGGATTCGAGCTGTGCCGCCAGCTGCGCGGGCTTTCCGCGGAGCTGCCGATCATCTTTCTCACCGCCCGCGATTCCGAGCTCGATGCGGTCTCGGGACTGCGCCTCGGCGCCGATGACTTCCTGACCAAGGATCTGAGCCTCGCCCACCTCATCGCGCGCGTGAACGCTCTGTTCCGCCGCGTCGAGGCCCTGCGCAAGCCGCCGGGCGATGAGGGCCAGCTGCTGCGGCGCGGGCCGCTCGCGCTGGACGTCGAGCGGATGCGCGCCGAGTGGGAAGGCAAAGTCGTCCTGCTCTCCCTGACGGAGTTCTGGATCGTCCACGCCCTGGCGCGCCACCCGGGACACGTGAAGAACCGGCAGCAGCTGATGGACGCGGCCAACGTCGTGCTGGACGACAACACCATCACCTCGCACGTGAAGCGAATCCGGCGCAAGTTCCAGAGCATCGAGCCGGCCTTCGATGCCTTGCAGACCGTCTACGGGATGGGCTACCGCTGGGTCGATTGAGCGCTCGATGTCGCTGCGACTGAAACTGCTGCTGCTCGGCCTGGCCACGCTCGTGCTGCCGTGGGACGGCATCCGCTACGCGCGGGAGATGGAGGCCGCGCTGCGCCAGAGCGAGCAGCACGCGCTGCAGGCGGTATCCGAGACGATCGCCGCCTCGCTCCAGGGGCGGACGAGCCTGCTCTACCGCAATCCCGCGGAGCCGGCGCCCACCCGGCTGGGCCCCGATGATCTGACTCCCCTGGTTTTGACGGCCGCCCCTTACATCGACGGGTATCCGGACGACTGGCCTCACGATCCCGGCGCCTGGCGCTACTACGGCGCGGGCGCTCATCGCTTCGGCATCCTGACTGGCGTTCACGACCGGATGCTCTATGTGCTTCTGGTCGTGCACGATCCTCGCCTCATCTTCGATGCGCCAGGAGCGAACCCGCTCGACTCCGCCGCGCTCGGCGATCGCGTGTGGATCGGCTACCAGGATCCGCAGGGCGCCCAGCGGCAGGAGTTTCTGGCCCTGACGGGGCCGGGCCCCATCTTTGCCCGGCGGATCGTCGCCGGCGAATACGGCAAGGACACGACGATTCAGGACCCGCGCGTCGTCGGCGCCCTTCAGCCCACGGCCGTCGGTTACGATGTCGAGATCGGCATGCCGCTCTCCATGATCGGCAGCCAGTTCGGCGTGCTGCTCGACGATCGCGATCAGCGCGGCGCCGAGCCCCTGAGCTACGGAACGCTTCGCAGCAGCGACCTTCATACCCTGGGGCGGCTGATCGTCGCCTCGCCGTCGCTGAGCCCCTATCTCGCGCAATTCATGCAGCCCGGCATGAGGCTGTCGGTGAGCACGCCCGCCGGCTCGATCCTGGCGCAATCGGACGAGCTCGCCGTGCCCGGAGTGCTCGCGCCGGAGCCCGGCATCCTGACTCAGATCTACCGGCGCTTCGTCGACCGGCAGGGCGAGCCGCCGTATATCTCCTCCGCGGCGACGATCTACGGCGCGGCTCACCACAGCGTCATCGGCACGCTCGAGGTGACCCAGGCGGCCGATCGGTGGGAAGGACTGCGGGATCGCGCGCTGACCCGCCTGCTCGATAAGACGCTGGTGACGAGCGCGCTCGCCTTCATCGTGACCTTCGCATTCGCGGCGCACCTCGCCGTCAGGCTCTCGCGCCTGCGCCGGGCCAGCGAGTCCGCATTGACCCGCGAGGGCCTCGTGACACAGTTCCCGGAAACGGCGGCGCCGGATGAGCTCGGGGATGTCGCTCGCAGCTTTTCGCGGCTGCTCGGACGGCTCGGGGAGTACACGAGCTATCTGCGCTCCCTCGCCGGCAAGCTGGCGCACGAGATCCGCACGCCGCTCACGATCGTGCGCTCCTCGCTCGAGAACCTGGAGTCCGAGGAAGTCCCGCCGACGGCGCGCCAGTACCTCGAGCGCGCCCGCCAGGGGAGCGAGCGCCTCAACGCCATTCTGGTGGCGATGGGCGCGGCCACGCGCGTCGAGGAGGCGATCGGCAACGCGGAGCGCTCGCGTTTCGATCTGACACCGGTGATCGCCTCGGCCGTCAGCGCCTACCGGGTCGCATTCCCCGAGCGCCGCTTCGCGGCGGAGCTGCCCGCCGAGGCGATCGAGATCGAAGGCGCGCCGGACCTGATCGTGCAACTGCTCGACAAGCTCATCGACAATGCGGTCGACTTCAGCCCCGCGGGCGCGACGATCGTCGTACGTTTGCAGCGCGAGCCGGCGGCGGTCCTGCTGGAAGTCGACAACCCGGGTCCGCCGCTCGCACCGCAGGCGCGCGGCCGGCTGTTCGAATCCCTCTGGCAGTCACGCAGCGGCAGCGACAGCCGGCCGCACTTCGGGCTCGGCCTCTACATCGTGCGGCTGATCGCGGAGTATCACGGCGGGGCGGTCACGGCGGCCGACCTGCCGGACGGTGAAGGCGCGCGCATCGGCGTACGGCTGCCGCTTGCGGACACTCCGCTGTTGCCCAATTACAACGACAAAGTCAAGCTGGAATCGATATGATTTCAGCCGAGAGAGCATGGGGTGATGCGCACACGC
>JAJXZV010000393.1 GCA_021779875.1 Pseudomonadota bacterium | reverse complement strand
ACCTCCACCGTGAAGCCCAGCAGCAGATGACAGACGAACAGGCACTGGGTCTGGATGAACTGCGCACCGGCGGCGACCTTCTTCGCGAGCCGCTGCGCCCGCCAGTCGTGCGGCAGTCCCGAGGGGTTCTCGGCGGCGCCCAGGAAGACCCGAGGGGCCGCGGTGATCTTGCGCCCGCTCTGGAAGCGGTGCTCGTCGCGCAGCGTGCGGGCGGTGTCGAGCAGCGTCACGCAGTCCAGGTCGAACACGGGCTTCGCCTGCGGGTGGTCGCCCGCCTGCACGCCGTCGCCGGTGAGACAGAGCACGTTGCACACGCCCATCGCGGCGCCGCCCAAGATGTCGCCCTGGATGGCGATGCGATTCTTGTCGCGGCAGGAGATCTGCATGATCGGCGCGTAACCGATGCGGGTCAGCAGGGCGCACACCGCGACGCTCGACATGTGGCAGTTCGCGCCGCTTCCGTCGGTGGCGTTGATGGCGTCGACGTAGCCGTCGAACACGCGGGCGCGCTTGTACACCTCCTCGGGATCGGCCGAGTCGGGCGGCGCGAGCTCGGTGGTGACGGCGAAGCCGCCGGCGCGCAGCACGCGCTCGAAGCGGCCCGGCGAGGTGTGGCCGGGCAGGATGGGCAGTGGGTAGCCCGGCACCGGTTCGTCGTCGAATCTCAAGGATTCTTCTCCCGCACCACGCGCAGCCAGGAGGATCTTCCGGCCTGGCGGTGATCGACCGCCACCTGAATCTGCCGCATGGCGTCGATGCCGCCGGGGATCCGGCGGCTGCCGTCGTAGGCTTCGACCCAGACGCAGCGCATGCCGGGGATCACTTCGCAGTGGCCGTTGTCGCGCACCCCGCCGCAGGGGCCGTTGCGCAGCGACTTCGGGCAGTTCATCGGGCAGGACATGCCGGTCGAGCTCAGCACGCACTGGCCGCACATGCGGCAGTCGAACAGTGCGCGCTTGACGGTGCGCTCGACCGCGGCGACGGGGCGCTCCAGGCGGGCATAGCCCACGGCGCGAAACAGCGGGTGCAGCGCGACCAGGAGCCGCTCGAAACCGCGGTAGAAGGCGTTGAGTCCGCGCGCGTGGCGCACCGACCAGAGGCGCACGGCGTACATCTTAAGTCGCCTTGCGCTCGTCGAGTCCCTTGGCGCGGATCATGCGCTCGAGGTCGTCGTCGGTGTAGGTCGCCTCGAGCCGCGCGGCCTCGGCGTTCGCCTCGGCGGTCAGATCGTCGCCGCAGAGGCGCGGTGCGCTGCGCTGCCAGTCGGCGAGGTAGGCGTCGGAGCTGCCCTTGCCGGCGCGCATGGCGGCCCGATCGACCGCCTCCTGAAAGCGCTGCGAGAGCTGCACCTTGGCGGTCTCGCGGCCGCGCTTGACGATGACCTGCGCGGGGATGTCGCGCCAGGAGATGATGATGATCGAGCTCACGCCGCCACCGCCGCGAGACTGCGCCCCAGGTCGCCGTAGCCGGTGAGCCGTGCCTCGAAGGCGAGGCCCAGGCGCTCGGCGCAGGCGCGCGCCCGCTCGCGCAAGGCCTCGTCGGGCGTTTGCGCGAGATGCACGACGCGGCGGTATTGGCCGAAGTACGCGCCGAACAGCTCCGGGTGCCGGTCGAGCCCCAGGCCCGCGATCACCAGGCGCTCGAAGTGGCGCACCAGGAAGTCGGTCAAATAGAAGGTGCCCGGCTCGGCGTCGGCCAGCGCGGCGAACGCGACGCCGCCGGCGAAGAATTCATAGCAGTGCGCGCCGGGAATGCGCTCGACGCCCTCCTCGGCGAGCACGCGATCGAGCAGGCCGCCCGTGCCGCAGTCCCCGTAGGCGACGAACGTCGAGCGGTAGCGCCCCCGCGCCGCGCGAATCGCCGCGCGCACCGCCTCGGGGATGCGCTCGGGCCGGTTGTGCAGTTCCGGCGGGAGGCACTGCACGTCGAGCCCGTCCCAGCCATTGGCCCGGCGCAGGGCGGTGATCTCGCGCGCGAGCGCCCCGCAGGCAATCACCAGGACCCCTTGGGCGTGCGTCATCGCGGATTGCGCCGGTGCGGTCAGCCCGCGCTCGCGGCGGCGGCGTGGCCGCGACGCTGCGCGATCAGCTGCTTGGCGGTCTCCACGGCCACCGCGGCGTCGCGGCAGTAGGCGTCGGCGCCCACGGCCTTGCCGAATTCCTCGTTGAGGGGCGCGCCGCCCACGAGCACGATGTAGTCCTGGCGGATGCCGCGCTCCTTCAACGTGTCGATCACGACCTTCATGTACGGCATGGTCGTGGTCAGCAGCGCCGACATGCCGAGGATGTCCGGCTTGTGCTTCTCGAGCGCCTCGAGGTACTTCTCGACCGCGTTGTTGATGCCGAGATCGATGACCTCGAAGCCGGCTCCCTCGAGCATCATGGACACCAGGTTCTTGCCGATGTCGTGGATGTCGCCCTTGACCGTGCCGATGACGATCTTGCCGATGGGTTCGACGCCGGTCTCGGCGAGCAGCGGGCGCAGGATCTCCATGCCGCCCTTCATGGAGTTCGCCGCGAGCAGCACCTCCGGCACGAACAGGATGCCGTCGCGAAAGTCGATGCCGACGATGCGCATGCCCTCGACCAGCGCGTCGTTGAGGACGCGCTCGGCCGACCAGCCGCGGCTCAGGAAGATCCGGGTGGCCTCTTCCACCTCATCCTTCAGCCCGTTGTACAGGTCGTCGTGCACCTGTTCGACGAGTTCCTCGTCGTTCAGCGAATTGAGGTCGAAATCGCCTTCGGTCTGCTCCGCCATTGCTGTCTCCTAGGGAGTTCTTGCCAGCCGCGACCGGTCGTGATGCGGTCCGCCAGCCTGCTCCGATGGTAAGTGGAGCGGGGTGGCGAGACTTGTAAGAGGGCGACGATGGCATACTCAGATGCGACAGCGGCTATATTGCGCTGCCGCAATATCGCGGTCAACCGACGGCCGCCGCGGCGGACTACGGGGAAGCCGCAATGAGTCCTCGTGAAGAGGTATCTAGAATCGACCTATCACGAGGTCGCCATCCATGCCCCACCCGTTCTTCGCCGCCGGATTCCGTCCCACCTTTCTCGCCGCCGGGCTGGCCGGCGCGCTGCTGATCCCCGCCTGGGTCGCGGTGGCCGTGTTCGGCGCGCCGCTCGGGAGCGCCTGGCCGCCGA
>JAJXZV010000235.1 GCA_021779875.1 Pseudomonadota bacterium | reverse complement strand
CGTGAGCAGCTGCGGACCGCGCAGCGCCCGCGGCACCCGGCTCGCGAAGCTCTTCGGCTTCACCACGAGCAGGTCGCACGGCAGGCTGTCGAACACCCGCTCGGCCGTGTTGCCGAGGGCGAGCCGTTTCAGGCCCGAGCGCGAGATCGCACCCATGACGACGATGCCGCAGCGGATGCGCTGGGCCGCCCCTTCGATCGCATCGATCGGATGCTGCGGCACGAGATGCCGCCGCGAGGGCGGAATCGAGGCGCCGCTCAGCGCACCGGCCAGCGCCTTCCTCGCGCGCGCCTCGGCCTCCGTCGCAATCACCTCCATCGTCCCGGAGAGCGGCAGCCCGCCGTCCGTGACCGCGACCGGCATCGGATTGAACGCGTAGAGAGCGTGCAGCGAGCCTTTGAGCGCCGCGGTCACCTCGGTCGCGCTGCGCAGGATCTCGCGGTCGAGCCGCAGGGGCTTGGCGTAGGCGTGGCTGGGATCGACAGCCGCGAGAACGGCGGGGTGATCGTACTTGCCGCGGGTCTTGACGAGCAGCACCGGCACGGGGGCGAGACGCAGCAGCTCGAAGTCCGTGAATCGCAGCAGCCAGGCGAGGTGGTGGCCGCTCGGATGCCGCTCGGCGACGATCAGATCGGCGCGAAAGCGCCGCGCGGCGCGCACCACCGCCTCGTGCGGCGGGTAGTCCCATTGCGCCACGGATTCGGTGCGGATCCCCGATTTCTGCAGCCGCTGCGCGAGCACCTCCAGGCGGCCTGCGGCGCGCGCGTGCGCGGCGTGCTCGAGCGCCGGCAGGGTGACGCCGCTTGCCTCGGCCGCGTCGATGTAAAGGGGCTCCGAAAGGGCGTGGAAGAGCTGCACCCGCGCTCCGAGGGAGCGGGCGAGCTGCGCCGCCTTCTCCACTGCCGGCAGCGACCGGGCCCAGGGGTCCTTCACTGCGACCAGGATGCGGCGGATGCTGGACATGGCTGACCCTCGAAGATCGATCTTTGAGAGGATCTTCACCGCAGGGGTGCCGCGCCGCCATGCGTACCTACACGTATGGCGGGACCCCTGCCGCCGTCCGTACGCTGCCGCCGGGAATACGGGACCTGGCATGAGCAGCCGCAACCTCGAGCATCTGTTCAACCCGCGCTCGGTGGCGCTGATCGGTGCCTCCGACCGGCCGCATAGCATCGGTGCGACCGTGATGCGCAACCTCCTGCGGGGCGGATTCGGCGGACCGGTATGGCCGGTGAATCTGCGCCACGCCACCGTGGCGGGACGCCAGGCCTATCCAACGGTGCAGGCCCTGCCGGAGGCTCCGGAGCTCGCCGTCATCTGCACGCCCGCCGCAACGGTGCCCGAGCTCGTCGCGGCGCTCGGTGCGCGCGGGACGCGCGCGGCGGTCGTGATCAGCTCGGGACTGGAGCAGCCGGCCCCTGAGGGCGGTACGCTCGCGGATGCGATGCTGCGCGCGGCGCGCCCGTTTCAGCTGCGCATCCTCGGTCCCAACTGCATCGGCGTGCTCGTGCCGCGGATCGGGCTCGACGCGAGCTTCGCGCACGTCGGGGCGAGCCCCGGCAGCCTCGCCTTCGTCGCCCAGTCGGGGGCGCTCACCACGGCGCTGCTCGACTGGGCCCGCGGGCGCCACGTCGGATTCTCGCACTTCATCTCCCTCGGCAACGCCGCCGACATCGATTTCGGCGATCTGCTCGATTACCTCGGCCGCGATCCCGGCACGCGGGCCATCCTGCTCTACGCCGAGTCGATCCGCGGCGCGCGCAAGTTCATGTCGGCAGCGCGCGCGACGGCGCGCGCGAAGCCCGTCATCGTCGTCAAATCGGGCCGCACGGCCGCCTCCGCCGTGGCCGCGCAGTCGCATAGCGGCGCGCTTGCGGGATCGGACGCCGTCTACGATGCGGCATTCCGCCGGGCGGGAATCCTGCGGGTGGACACTCTGCGGGAGCTCTTCGACGCGGCGGAGATCCTCTCTCGCTGGCGAACCTACTCGGGGCCCCGCCTCGCGATCGTGACCAACGGCGGCGGGCCGGCCGTGCTCGCCACGGATGCGCTCACCCGCGGCGGCGGCACGCTGGCGCAGTTCTCACCGGAGTCGGTGCGCGGACTCAACAGATCCATCCCCGGCGCACCGGTCCGGACCAATCCGCTCGATATCGGCGGCGATGCGCGGGCGGAGCGCTATCGGGCGGCGCTCGATGTGATTTCGGAGGACCCCGGCGTCGATGCGGTGCTCCTGATGCACGCGCCCACCGCGGTCGCCTCGGTCAGGGAGATCGCCTCGGCCTGCGTGCCCACGCTCGCCGGCGGTCCCCGCCCGGCGCTCGTATGCTGGCTGGGAGCCGGTGCGAACGCGCCCGGCGACGGCTTTGCCGAAGCCTCGACGCTGCCTTCGTATTCGACTCCGGAGGAGGCGGTGGGCGCGTTTCAGTACGTGGTGCGCTATCACCAGTCGCAGGCGTTGCTGCTCGAAGCGCCGGCGGTCACGCCCGAGCCGGGCCGGCCCGACATTCAGCTGGCCCGCGCCACCGTCGAGCGGGCGCTCGACGCGAACCGCGAGACGCTGACGGAGCCGGAGTCGAAAGCCATCCTCGCCGCGTACGGCATCGCCGTCGTCGAGACGCGGATCGTGCGCGAGCGGCAGGACCTGGAACCGGCCGCCCGCGACATCGGCTACCCGGTCGCGCTCAAGATCCTCTCGCCTGACATCACGCACAAGTCGGACGTGGGCGGGGTGGCACTCAACATCGAGTCGGCCGCGGAGCTCGAGCGCGCGGCCGCGGCCATGCTGCAGCGATGCCGCGAGAGCTCGCCCGCGGCACGGCTGGAAGGCTTCACCGTGCAGAAGATGATCCGCCGCGGCGGCGCGCACGAGCTCCTTGCGGGAATCGCCGTCGACGGGACCTTCGGCCCGACGATCGTGTTCGGGCAGGGCGGCACTGCGGTCGAGCTCATCGCCGACCGCTCCCTCGCGCTGCCGCCCCTCAATGCACGTCTCGCGCGCGAGCTCATCGCGAGGACGCGCATCCACCGCCTGCTGCTCGGCTACCGCGAGACCCCGCCCGCCGACATGGCCGCGCTCGAGCGCGCTCTGGTCAGCCTGTCGCAACTCGCTGCCGACATGCCGGAGATCGTCGAGCTCGACGTCAATCCGCT
>JAJXZV010000349.1 GCA_021779875.1 Pseudomonadota bacterium | reverse complement strand
CACGACTCGGTTGCGGGCCGGCCGGCGTGTTCACGAACGGCTCACGGGGACCGGGTCGGCCGCCGGCGGCGACCAGCCGCCGCCCAACGCCTTGTACAGCTGGATCAGCGCCATGACGGCGTCCGTGCGGCTGCCGGCCAGGCTGTCTTCGACGGCGAGCACCGTGCGTTCGGTGTCGAGCACCGTCTCGAAATCGGTCAGGCCGACGCTGTAGCGCTGTCGCGCCATCAGCGCCGCATTGCGCGCCGCCTCGTCGGCGCGCGTGAGCGTGCGGCTGCGCTCGCCGCTGCGAACCAGGGCGACGAGCGCGTTCTCTACCTCCTGCAGCGCATTGAGCACCGTCAGCTCGTACGTGACCAGGGCCTGCTCGCGCACGGCGTCCTGGATCCGCACCTGGTCGCGCAGCCGTCCGGCATCGAAGATCGGCGCCACCAGGCCGGCGAGCAGCGAGGATGTCGTGGTGCCGCCGCCGCCGAGCGCGGCGGCGCTCAAGGCTTCCACCCCGATCGAGCCGGCCAGATCGACCGCCGGATAGCGCGCGGCTTCGGCCATGGCGACGCGAGCCGTTTCCGCGGCCAGTGCGCGTTCCGCGGCACGCACGTCGGGGCGCCGGCGCAACGCATTCGCCGGGATGCCGACGGCAATCTGCTCGGGCACGGCCGGCAGATCCCCGTCGGCGGCCAGGCGTTCGCGCTGCGCGCCCGGGGGCTGGCCCAGCAGAATCTCGACGGCCGACTCCGCCGCGGCGAGGCTCGTTTCGAGGGCGGGGATCTGCGCACGCGTCTGTTCCTGGTTGGTGCGCGCCTGCTCGACGTCCTGGCTGCTCACGAGCCCCGCCTGCGAGCGCCATTCGGTGAGCTGCCAGGTGTCGGTTTGACTGGCGAGATTGTCGCGCGCGATGCGCAGTCGCAGCTGCATGGCGCGTACCTGGGCGTAGTAGCTCGCAACCTCGGCCGCGAGCGTGACCTGGGTGTCCGCCAGTCTCGCCTCGGTGGTCTCGAGGTCGGCCTGAGCGGCTTCGATGCCGCGGCGCGTACCGCCGAACACGTCGAGCTCCCAGTTCGCGTCGAAGCCGGCGCTGAAATAATTGCCGAGGGAGCCGCTGCCGACGGCCTCGCTGGACCGAGTGCGGCTGGCGGCGCCCGATGCGTTCACGATGGGGAAGAGGGCGGCCACCGCGAGCGCGCGATATGCGCGCGCCTCGCGCAGGCGAGCCTGCGCGAGGCGCACGTCGGGACTCGCCCGCAGCGCCTCGTCGATCAAGACGGACAGCAGGGGGTCGTTCAGGCTCTGCCACCAACGCCGCAGGTCCCGCGGTTCGCCGGCGTCGACCCCCGGCTGGGGCGCGGCGTCGAGCCTGCCCCAGCGCGGCGGCGTGTCGAGCGCCGGCGCCACGTAGTCCGGACCGACCAGGACGCAGCCGGCGAGACCGAGCGCGACGCCCGCAGTCCACACGGCCTTGCTCGGGCGTCGTGCGAGAGCTTTCTGGGTCACGAATGCCGGCCTGAGCGCGCAATGCGCATTCAATATGGACGAGCACTGTGCCAGGGAGGCGCGTGCCACGTACATCGTGACTTCCCCCAAGGCGGGCCAAGACGAGTACGGATTCCTCCCCGGCCGACTCAGTGGTCGGCGCGCCGCGCGCGCAGCCGAACCGGTGCGGCCGAGTCCCGGGAGGACCCGCTCATTGCCGCTGGTACGCGGCGGAAAGCACGAAATGGGCCGCCAGATTCTGCACGCCGACGTACAGGACATTCGGGGTGGCGGTGGTGTCGAGCACGGCCAGTCCGGTGGCGGTCGAGCCGTTCAGCGCGGCGAACGATCCGGTGCAGTTTGCGAAGGCAAGATCGACCTGATACGCGTCGTAGGCCGGGTCGATGAGGCCCGCCAGCCCGTTGACGGCACAGCCGGTGGCCCCGTCCTGAATGAAGATCGCGCCGTTCGCATTGACGTTGACCACGCTGACGCTGGCCGAATCGACGTAGCTGCCCGCGATGGCGGCGAGCGACGAGCCGACGTCGTAGAGCGAATCGAAGGTGAGCGAAAGCGGGTTCGACCCCAAGTTCGTGTTGCCGGCCGTGGTGAACGAAATGCCGGCGCTGATGCTCTGCTGCGCGGCGAACGTGCCGCTGATGGTGCCCGAGCCAAAGGTGCTGCCGTCCTGGAAGGTTTCGCCGACCGGCAGCACGCCGGTGAAGCTGCCGGACAGCGCGGTCCCCGCGGCCGAAAGTCCGCCGACATACTGGGCGCCGTCCGTGGTGCGAATGAAGGTGAACTGTCCGGTCTCGGTGACGATGCCGAGCAGCGGGTCGCCGGTGTACGGGTCCGTACCCCGCCATATGCCGCCCGGCGAGGCGGTGGTCGGCACCGGGCTCGAGCCCATGCCGGCGCCGAGACCGCCGCCGCCGCAGGCGCTCAAGGCCGCCCCGGCGAGGAGCGCGGCGAGCGCCGTCGCGCTCCTCGACATCCTGAAGTGCATGGCGGGACCTTACGCCGCGAACATTAAAAGAAGCCGCAGCCGGCGGCGGCATGAACCCATCCCGCCGGCTCCACTGATTCCGCCGCTTGTGGCAGACTCGCGTCCGAGAAACCAACGTGCGCGTCGCGCCGCCCGGGCGCGGCGCCCTTGTCCGCCGAGGAGGGACCATCGCATGCGACCGTCGACCTGGCTCCGTGACGTGATCCCCGGCGCCGTCTGCGCCACGCTGATGCTCGCGCTGGCGCCGTTCGGCCGCGCGCTCGCGGTCGACCTGCTCGGATTGTACGTGGGTGGATCGGTGGGCGAGGCGCGGATCGAGGCGGATCCCGCCAATTTCCTCGACCCGGCGGGCATCGGCAGCTTTCATGGAAATCATTCCGCGTTCAAGCTGATGACCGGCATCCGGCCGATCTCGCTGGTGGGCGCCGAACTCGAATACGTCGATCTCGGACGCGCGTCCGTGAATTACGCGAGCCCGGGAATCGTCTCGGCCAACGTGTCCACCACGGGGTTGGCGGCGTTCGGGGTGCTGTACCTGCCGGTGCCCGTGGTCGACGTGTTCCTGAAGGCCGGCCTCGAGCATCTCGACAGTACCGTCAATTCGCGCTACTGCGCCGTGGATACCTGCCAGTTTTCGAGTTACACGACCCACGACAACGGCTTCGCGGCCGGCGCCGGCGT
>JAJXZV010000425.1 GCA_021779875.1 Pseudomonadota bacterium | reverse complement strand
ACGATGGCGCTCAACCGGCGCAGTTCCGGCGGCGCCTCGAGCGGCGCGCCGTGGTGCAAGGTGACCGCCTCGAGCCAGGGCGGCAGGTTCCAGGCCTGGATCAGCACGGCCCCGATCGCGGCGTGCGGCAACTCCTCGAGGACGTGCCGCTCCTGCGGGTCCGCGCCCTCGTGGTGGGTCTGCACGGCGACGCCGATGTCGTGCAGCAGTCCGGCGATGAACGCATCGCCCGCGCGGTCGAGCCGCACCGCCTCGGCGAGCGCCTGGGCGGTCACCGCCGCGGCGATGCTGTGGCGAAGCAGACGGCCGCCGCCCATGGTGGCGGTGCCGCTCGAGGGAATGGTGCGTCCGAGGCAGCCCGCCGCGGCGATGCCGCGCACCGCCTCGTGGCCGAGGATGAGGACCGCCCGCTTCACGCTGCTCACCGTGCCGGACAGCCCGTAATAGGCGGAGTTCGCGACCCGCAGGATGCGCATGGTGAGGTTGGGCTCGGCGCTGACCAGGCGCGCGACGCCCTCGCCATCGAGCGTGTCGCTCCACAACGCCGCCAGCAGGCGGGGTACGGAGGCGGCGCTACCCACCGGGCCCATGGACCCCGCGATGCGCGTGATCAGTTCTCGCTGCCGATCGTCCATTGATTGCCCGGGCCGCCGCGCGCCGAGCGCCGTCGGCGAACGCGGATGTCTCCTTCGAATGGGTTATGTCGAGTCGGTGACTGTCTCAATTAGGCCCGGTCGCGTCAAACGCCGCGCCGGCGCCCTAAAGAGTCCGCGGCCCGGGCCGACATCTGACTCGATGACTGGCGCACCACGCTCGAACGCGAGGACGGGAGGCCCGTGAGCAGCTTCGATCCGATCATGACCGCGCCACCGTCCGACGACGGCGTTCATGGTTTCCCCGAATCCACCGCTTCGCCGTCGGGCCACGGTGACCGCCTCGCCGTCGAGGTTCCCGGCCTGCTGGTCGCCGAGTGCCGGCCCGACGGGCTGTTCCGCTTCGCGACCGCCGCGCTGCTCGACACGCTCGGTTACACGGCCGAGGAGTTCACCCGGCGGCACTACGCGGACACCGTGTTCGGCGAGGAGTACGGCGCGGCCGGCCGCGAGTCGCTGTGGGCGCGGGTGCTCGCCGGGGAGCCGGTCTGCGGACGGCTGCGGCTCGTCGGCAAACACGGGGTGAACGTCTGGCTGGAGGGCTCGCACGGCCTGGTCCGCGGTTCGCACGGCGCACCCGGGGGCGTGATCCTGTGCGGCATCGACGTGAGCACCAAGCATCGCCGGCAAGTGGACTGCGAAGGACGGCTGCGGGCGATCACCAACACGCTGCCGGTGGTCGAATTCGACATGTCCGGCCACATCATCGGCGCCAACGAACCGTTCCTGCGGCAGATGGGCTATGGCTTCGAGGAGATCGTCGGCCGCCATCAGTCCCTACTGCTGACGGCCGAGGATGCGGCCGGCGCCGAGCACGCGCGGGTGTGGCAGAGGCTGCGCAGGGGCGAGCCGAGCTCGGGACGGTTCAAGCGGATCGCGAGGAGCGGCGCCGCCGTCTGGGTGGCCGCCTCGGTGCAGCCCATCATGGGCGAGGACGGCGCGCCCTTCAAAGTCGTCGAGTACGCCCTGGACGTGACGGACCGGGCGGCCGGCGATCCGGCGCCGCCGCCGGCGGCCGGCGCCGACGAGCTGACCGGACTCAGCAACCGCGCCGAGTTCGTGCGCCGCCTGACCGCGGCGCTCGCGCAGACGGCAGAGCATCGCTCGCACCATTGCGCGGTGCTGTTCCTCGATCTCGATCGATTCAAGTTGATCAACGACACGCTCGGCCACGAGGCGGGAAACTCGCTGCTGTGCGCGTTCGCGGACCGCCTGCGCTCGGCGCTGCGCGTCGGCGACGCCGGCACGGACCGGCCCTATGGCAACGTGCTGGCGCGCTTCGGCGGCGACGAGTTCGCGGTGCTGCTCGCGAATCTGCGCGATGCCGATCACGCCGTGGCGGTCGCGCGCCGGCTGCTCGAGGCCGCGGCCCGCCCGTACCTGATCGACGGCCGCGAGGTGCACACCTCCGCGAGCGCCGGCATCGTCACGAGCCGCGGGGTCGGCGACGGCGCGGAGACGCTGATCCGCAACGCCGACGTGGCGATGTTCGAGGCCAAGCGCGGCGGCAAGCGCCGCTGCGTGCTGTTCAACGAGGCCATGCAGGTTCGCCTGACGCGCGAGCTCGCGGTCGAGAGCGCGCTGCGCGGGGCGCTCGATGCGCGCCAGCTGCACCTCGTCTACCAGCCCATCGTGGACCTCGATTCGCGGCGCGTGGTCTCGGTCGAGGCGCTGCTGCGCTGGACCCATCCCGAGCTGGGCGTGATATCGCCGAGCGAATTCATCCCGATCGCGGAGGATTCCGGGCTCATCATCCCCATCGGTCAGTGGGTCCTCGAGCAGGCCTGTCGGCAGTTCATGATCTGGCGCGAGGCCGCGCCCGAGCGGGCGCCGCAGACCATCAGCGTGAACGTCGCGCGTGCGCAGCTGGCGCTCGGCGGCGCGCTGGTCGAGCAGATCCGCAGCGTGATGGAACGGTGCCGGATGCCGCCCGGGAGCCTGACGCTCGAGATCACGGAGCGCGAGGTGGTGCGCGATCCGGAACTGTCGCTGCGGCTGCTCGAAGCGATCCACCATCTCGGGGTCAAGCTCGCGATGGACGACTTCGGCACGGGCGCCTCCTCGCTCGGGTGCCTGCGCGCCTATCCGTTCGACACCATCAAGATCGATCGGACCTTTCTCGGCGGACTCGAGGGCGACCGCGACGTGCTCGCGGTGCTGCACGCGACGGTGACCCTCATCCAGAACCTCGGCAAGGCGAGCGTCGCCGAGGGCATCGAGAATCCGACCCAGCTGGCGATCCTCCAATCCCTCGGTTGCCGGCTCGGCCAGGGCTACCTGCTCGGCCGCCCGGCCGACGCGCTCGCGCTGTCCTGGTAGGGCGCGGCGCGCGGCCCGGCGTGCGCCCCTACCGGCGCAAGCCCTGCGCCGAGTAATGCGGCGGCGGCGCCGCGCGCTGCGCCGGGTTGCCGTAGTTGCGCGGCACCTGATAGCCGCCGGCGGGGCGCTGGGCCTGGTAGCCGCCGTAGCTGCGTGGCGTCTGATAGCCGCCGTAGCTGCGCGTCGCCTG
>JAJXZV010000286.1 GCA_021779875.1 Pseudomonadota bacterium | reverse complement strand
CGACGCCTGGCGCTATCATCGGCGGCACATGATCATGAGCTGCATCATGGCCGTGATCGCCTATTTCCTCTCGCCCCCCCTGCTCGCCTGGCTGTCGCCGGCGCTGCTCGGGCTGTTTCTCTCCGTGCCGCTGTCGCGCGCGAGCGGCAGCGCGGTCATCGGCCGGATGCTGTCCCGGGTGGCGCTGCTGCGCACGCCGGAGGAGCAGGACGCGCCGCTGCTGGTGCGCCGCCGCCGCCGCCTGCTCGCGCAGGCGGCGCCCCTTCCCGAGGACGGCCTGCGCTACCTGGCGCGCAACCGGGATGCCCAGCGGCGCCACATCGAGGACAATCTGCCGCGGCCCGCGGATCCGCGCGGCCGGCCCGATTCGAATTACTTCACGGCCCAACAGAAGCTGCGCGATGCCGCGACCCTGGACGAGGCCTTGCAGTGGCTCACGCCGGCCGAGCGCATCGAGGTCGCCGCGGACGCTCACTTGTTGAATCATCTGTCGCAGTTGCCCGATCAGCATCGGCCGGGCTTCTTGATTTGAGGAACGGGCAATGACCATGATCGACCGTCGAGCCATTCTCCGAGGCGCGTTTTGGGCGGCCGCGGCCCGGATCGGGGTCGCCGAATCGTTCGCGGCCCCGGCCCGCGCCCCGGCCGCGCCGCCGCAGGCCGGGGCCGCGGGCACCGCCTCGCCGGCACCCTTCGATTTCGCCTGGCTGAAGGGCCAGGCCCACTGGCTCGCAAGCAACGCCTACCGGCCGCCCGCCGAGCGGCCGCCGGCCGCGCTCGCGTCGCTCGACTACGACCAATACCAGTCGATCCGCTTCCGCCCCGATCGCGCGCTCTGGCGCGATCTCGGCCTGTCCTTCCGATTGCAGTTCTTCCACGTCGGCCGCGGCTTCCTCGACCCGGTGCACCTCTACGAGGTGGTGGACGGCCAGGCTCGGGAGATCGTCTACGACCCGTCGATGTTCACCTGGCAGGGCAGCGGCCTGGATCCGGCGATCATGCGCCAGCGCGCCGGCTTCGCGGGCTTTCGGGTGCAATTCATCACCAACTGGCAGGCCGACGTGGCGGCCTTCCTGGGCGCCAGCTACTTTCGCGCCGTGGGCGGCGATACCCGGCAGTACGGCCTCTCGGCGCGGGCACTCGCGGTGGACACGGCATTCGCGCGGCCGGAGGAGTTTCCGCGGTTCACGGCATTCTGGTTCGAGCGGCCGGCGAAGGACGCCACGACGATGACGCTCTACGCATTGCTCGATTCGCCGAGCATCGCCGGCGCGCTGCGCATGCAGATCGCCCCCGGCGGCACCCAGATCATGGACATCGATGCGGCCTACTACCCGCGCAAGCCCATCGAACGCCTGGGCATCGCGCCGCTCACCAGCATGTTCTTCTACGGCGAGAACGATCGGCGCGCCGCGAACGATTGGCGCCCCGAGATCCACGATTCGGACGGCCTCGCCATGTGGACCGGCGCCGGCGAGTGGATCTGGCGACCCCTGGTCGATCCGCCGCAAGTGCATCTGAACTCCTACTTCGACGAGGATCCGCGCGGCTTCGGCCTGTTGCAGCGCGACCGCGATTTCGACCACTACCAGGACGACGGCGTGTACTACGACCGCCGGCCGAGCCTGTGGGTCGAACCGAGGCCCGGCGAGCACGGCGGCTGGGGTCGCGGCGCGGTTCAGCTGGTCGAGATTCCCACGATCGACGAGACCTTCGACAACATCGTCGCCTTCTGGAACCCGGCCGACCAGCCGGCGCCGGGACAGGAACTGCTGTTCAGCTACCGCCTCTACTGGGGCACCGTCATCCCGTTCGGACCGACGCTCGCGCGCACCATCGCCACCCGCACCGGCATCGGCGGAACCGTGGGGGTCAAGCGGGACTTCTTCTCGTGGCACTTCGCGGTGGATTTCACGGGCGGCGAACTGGGCGCGCTGGCGAAGGACGCCCCGGTCGAGGCGGTCGTCACCGTCTCACGCGGCACCACCCTGCACGTCACCGCGCATTACGTCGCGGAGTTCAACGGCTATCGCGCCTTGTTCGACGTGCGGCCGCCGGACGACGACGTCGAGCCCATCGACCTGCGGCTGTATCTGCGGGTGGGCGGCGTGCCGCTGACGGAGACCTGGATCTACCAATGGACGCCGCCGTCGCCTCGGGAACGCAAGCTCCTGATGGGGTGAAATCCGGCTCCCCGCGCCGGCCGTTCACGCGGCCAGGGGCGGCGCGATCTGCACCTGGTTGCGCCCGGAGCGCTTGGCCGCGTACACGGCCGCATCGGCCCGTGCCAGCAAGTGCTCACCCCAGACTCCCAGGGCGTCGCTCGAGGCGATGCCGATGCTGCAGGTGAGGCGTATCGGCGCTCCGAATCCCTCGACCCGCACGGCGGCGACGTGCGCGAGCATGCGCTCGGCGATCAGTCCCGCGGCGCCCGAATTCGCGCCGCTCAGGATCACGACGAATTCCTCGCCGCCGTAACGGCCCACGACGTCCGACTGCCGCAGCTCCGATTGGATGGGACCGACCACGGCGCGCAGGCAGGCATCGCCCGCCGCGTGGCCGTGGGTGTCGTTGATCTGCTTGAAGTGGTCCAGATCGAGGAACAGCAGCGCAACGGGCAAGCCGCGGGCCCGCGCATGCGCGCTCACCGCATCGAGGCGCTCGAGCAGCGAGCGGCGATTCAGCACGCCGGTCAGCGGATCGGTCTGCGCACGGCGCTCGGCCTCGGTCAGGCGCAGGCGCTGCTGGCGCACCCGGTCCGCGACGCCCAGCGCGATCAGCACCGCGGCGGCCATCATCGCGAGCGGCAGCCAGAAGTAATACAGCCCGGCGCTGCCCTCGTCGGATGCCGTGATCAGGAATCGGATCGCGGCCGCGATGGTGAACCCCTCGAGCAATCCCCAGGCGGCCAGGAACCAGCCGGCCGCCCGATTGCCCGCGCGCCACGCGACGAACGCGACCGCCAACGTGAAGATCGCGGCGCCGAGGAACAGCAGATTGCCGACCGCATGGACCAGCGGGCCCAAGCCCACCAGCGCGCCCAGGTTGGCGACCGTGACCACGACGAACGTCCAGGCGAGCCCGCCGAACGCGGCGAAGATGCGCGGGGAGTAGTGCTCCAAGTCGGCGATCTCGCGCACGAACAGGCTGCCCACGGCCCCGCTCAACCCGACCGGGACGTTCCAGGCGTACGAGCCGAGGGGGC
Organism: Pseudomonadota bacterium; assembly: GCA_021779875.1. Classification (GTDB taxonomy): domain Bacteria; phylum Pseudomonadota; class Gammaproteobacteria; order Steroidobacterales; family Steroidobacteraceae; genus Bog-1198. The sequence continues at coordinate 9,285 of JAJXZV010000286.1, read as the reverse complement.
CGGCCCAGGCGAACAGCGGCCACTGGAATCCCTGCCCCGAGAGATAGACGAGATACAGGGACTGCAGGAAGAACAGCAGCGCGTACAGGACGAACAGACGATCCGCGAGCACGAACCAGATCAGCAGCGTGGCGAGCGCCAGCGAGGTCAGGGCGCCGAACGCGATCGAGATCATCCGGGCGTGCCGGGCGTCGCGGGACAGCACCGCCTCGAGGGTGGCGGCCGAGAAGGCGATGCGCTCGGCGCCGGCCTGCGGCATTACGACGCGGGCGTAGAGCGCCCTCGCCGCCGGCGCCGGCAGCACCCACACGGCCTCCTGCCGGCCGCGGAAGACGGGCAGCGTGGCCGCCGGCGGCAGCGCGGCCGCCGAGCCGTCGCGCAGGGTGAACAATTCGCACCGGGCGCCACGCGGCAGGCTGACGGATATCGTCGGCGTTCCGCCCGGCGGGGCTCGCTCCGGCAGGCTCACCTCGAGCCATCGCGGCCCCTCGCCCAGCTGGATGCCGCCCGCGCTCGGCGCGCTGAAGCGGTCCTCGAGCCTACCGCCGACGACCAGGTCCGCGCCGGCGGTCGCCAGCCCCCGGTCGAGGACCCGTACCGGCAGCGCCCGGAAGCCCTCCGGGGTACCCGTTGGCGCCTGCGCCGGCGCGGGAGCGGCGAGCCATGCCCACAGACCCAGCGCAAGCCCAGCTCGCCACATTCGCCACCGCCTTCGGAGGAGCCTCAGTAACGCCGCGACAACAGCCAGTTCGCCAAGGACCGCAGCGGCGCGGCGTGATCGCCGAAGGGTCGCAACGACTCGAGCGCCTCATCATGCAGCAAACGGACTCGCCTTTGCGACTCCTCGATGCCGATGATCGCCGGGTGCGTGGGTTTGGCGTGCTCGCGGTCCGCTCCCGCCGCCTTGCCCAAGGTCGCCGTGTCGCCGAGGACGTCCAGGAGGTCATCCTGGATCTGAAAGGCCAGGCCGATGGCGGCGGCGAACCGCGCCAATGCCTCGCGATGCGCGGGTTCCAGGCCCGGCGCGCATTCGGCCGCCATCAGGACGCTCGCGCGGATCAAGGCGCCGGTCTTGCGCGCATGCAGATCCTCCACCTGCGCGATGTCGAGCCGGGTGCCCTCGACCGCGAGATCGATCGCCTGGCCGCCGACCATGCCGAGCGAACCGCTGGCCTCGCAGAGCAGACCGATCAACCGCAGCCGCACCGCCGCGGCATCCGGCAGCGCCGGATCGCGCACCAGCAGATCGATGGCGAGCGGTTGCAGTGCATCGCCGACCAGGATGGCGGTGGCCTCGTCGTACGCCTTGTGGCAGGTGGGGCGGCCGCGCCGCAGGTCATCGTCGTCCATGGCCGGCAGGTCGTCGTGCACCAGCGAGTAGACGTGGATGAGCTCGATGGCGCAGGCGGCGGCCTCCACGCGGTCCTCCGGGAGGCCGAGGGTGCGCGCCGTCGCGAACAGCAGCGCCGGCCGAATTCGCTTGCCGCCGCCGAGCACGCTGTAACGCATGGCCTCGTGCAGCCGCGCGGGCACCGCGTCGGCGGCCGGCAACCGGGCGGCGAGCGCGGCCTCCATGCGAACGCGCCACGCCTCGAGTTGCCCTGCGAAATCGGGCTCGTTCACCGGATTGGTATCAGCCATGGCGCGGCGCCGGTCAGCGCGATTCCGTCTCCAATGCCTCGTCCTCGCGCCGCGGAGCCGCACGCTTGATCTCGCTCACGGGAATCGCGGCCATATTGCGCGACCTCGATTCCTCCGCGTACTCGAACGGCAGCTCGGGCGCCATGGGGCCGTCCACGCGCGGTCCGCGCAGAGCGACTCCCAGAGCCTTCAACGGATGGCTGAACGCGTCGTCCACCGCGGTGCCTTCGAACCCGCAATGCGCCATGCAATTGTCGCAGCGCGGATTGCGGCCGACGCCGTACTGATCCCAGGCCGTGTCCTCCATGAGGGACTTGAAGGTCGGCGCGTGCCCCTCATCGGACAGCAGATAGCAGGGCCGCTGCCAGCCGAAGATGTTGTACGTCGGCGTGCTCCACGGCGTGCACTGATAGGTCTGGTTGCCGGCGAGGAAATCGAGGAACAGCCCCGAATGATTGAAGGCCCAACGCACGCCCGAAGGCCGGCGGCGGCGGCTGAAGATGTCGCGGAAGAGCTGCTTGCTTGCGCTGCGCCCGAGGAACACGTCCTGCCGCGGCGCATGGCTGTAGCTGTACCCGGGCGACACGGTGATGCCCGAGACGCCGAGCTCCATCGCGGTGTCGAAGAACTCCGCGACCTCCTGCGGATCCTCGCCGTTGAACAGCGTGCAGTTGACGGTGACCCGGAATCCCTTGCTGCGCGCGAGGCGGATCGCCGCGACCGCCTTGTCGTACACGCCCTCCTGGCACACCGACTCGTCGTGCCGGCGGCGGTTGCCGTCGAGGTGGACCGAGAAGGTGAGATAGGGCGAGGGCTGGTACTCATCGATGTGCTTCGAGAGCAATATCGCGTTGGTGCACAGGTAGACGAATTTCTTGCGCGCCACGATCCCGGCGACTATCTGCGGCATCTCCCGGTGGATCAGCGGTTCACCGCCCGGAATGGACACCATCGGGGCGCCGCATTCGTCCACCGCCCCAAGCGCCGCCTCCACGCTCATGCGCTTCTGCAGGATCTCTTTCGGATAGTCGATCTTGCCGCACCCGGCGCAGGCGAGATTGCACTGGAACAGCGGTTCGAGCATCAGCACCAGCGGATAACGCTTGACGCCGCGGAGCTTGCGCCCCGCCAGATAGCGGGCGACACGATAGGTTTGGAGCAGTGATATGGCCATGATGTATAGTAGCGTGCCCGGGCGCCGGCGATCTTAAATTAATCGTCAGGCTGGGACCGCGGCGCCGTGTGCGGTTCCGATGTGTCGCCGTTCGCGGACGAACCACGCTGTGAACACGCCCGGCCCAGCGTCGGAATTTCCTCAAGGTCGAGATGAGAACTATCGATGGCCCATCGTTGCCGGCGCAGCCCTTGCTGGCGCGCAGCACCCGGGCGGCTCGCGGGCGGGCCCGTGGATCATAGCCGCACGCCGCTCGTCCACGCCAGGGATTGGCCGCGATGATCCCGCCACTCGCACCCGCGCAGGGTGCCGGACTGCTGCTCGCGGCGGCCGCCTCGTGCTACGAGGCGGCGGCGGCCTTCGCGCTGATGTTCGAGGCGGGCGCCGACCGCTCGGCCGCGCCGCCCGGCGCCGCGTGGCCGCCGGTCACCGTGCTGAAGCCGCTGTGCGGCGCCGAGGCGGATCTGTACGACAGCCTGCGCTCCTTCTGCGACCAGGATTATCCGGAATTCCAGATCGTGTTCGGGGTGGCCGATCCGGACGACGCCGCGATCGACGTGGTGCGGCGCCTGCAGGCCGAGTTCCCGGCCCGCGATCTGCGCCTGGTGGTGGACTCGCACCTGCACGGCGAGAGCCGCAAGGTCAGCAATCTGATCAACATGATGCGCGAGGCCCGGCACGATCATCTGGTGCTCGCGGACAGCGACGTCCTGGTGCGGCCGCAATACCTGTCCAGGGTGGTCGCGCCGCTGCTCGATCCGCGCGTCGGCATCGTCACCTGCGCCTATCGGGGCCGGCCGCGGCCGGGGCTTTGGTCCGCGCTCGGCGCGATGTTCATCAACGAGTGGTTCATCCCCTCGGTCCGGGTCGCGGCCCTCACCGGCTCGCGGGACTTCGCATTCGGGGTGACCATCGCCATCCGGCGCGCCACCCTCGGCCTCATCGGCGGTTTCGAGGCCATCGCCGACCAGCTGGCGGACGACTTTCGGATCGGCGAGCTCACGCGCCGGGCCGGCCTCGCGACGGTGCTGTCCGACGTGGTCGTGGAAACCCGGGTCGACGAACCGAGCCTGCGGGCGCTGGTGCGCCACGAGCTGCGCTGGCTGCGCACCATCCGGGTGGTCCGGCCCGCGGGCTTCGCGCTGTCGTTCGTGACCCTGGGCGTGCCGGTGGCGGCCCTGGGCGCGGCCCTGGCGCCCGGCGCGCCCGCGCTCGCCCTGCTCGCGATCGCGGGGCTGGCGAGACTCGTGATATGCTTGACGGCCCGAAGCACGGCCAGCCCAGTGACGCGGTGCCTCCTGATACCCGTCAGGGACCTGCTGAGCGTTTGCCTGTGGGCGGCGAGCTTCGCCACGCGCCGCGTGCACTGGCGCGATGGCCGCTATCGCGTCGCGCGCGACGGGTCGGCCCAACTAGTCGTGAGGATCTAGCGCATGAGAACTCTGTTTCTGCATCCCCCGTCATTCGATGGATTCGACGGCGGCGCAGGCGCCCGCTACCAGGCGAAGCGCGAGATCCGCTCCTTCTGGTACCCGACCTGGCTCGCCCAGCCCGCCGCGCTGGTGCCGGGCAGCAAGCTCATCGACGCACCCGCCGACGGGCTCACGATGGACCAGGTCCTGCCGCTGGCGCGTGACTATGACCTCGTGATCATGCACACCAGCACGCCGTCCTTTCCGAAGGACGCACGCGTGGCGGAACTGCTCAAGGCGCAGAACCCGCGGCTGATCGTCGGCATGGTGGGCGCCAAGGTGGCGGTGGATCCGGCCGGCTCGCTCGCCGCCTCCACGGCCATCGATTTCGTGGCGCGCGAGGAATTCGACTACACCTGCAAGGAGGTCGCCGAGGGCGCGCCCTTCGACACGATCACCGGCCTGAGCTTCCGCCGCCCGGACGGCAGCCTCCAGCACAATCCGCCGCGCGCCATGATCGAGGACATGGACCAGCTCCCGTGGGTGGCGCCGGTCTACAAGCGCGACCTGACCATCGAGAAGTACTTCATCGGCTATCTGCAGCATCCGTACGTGTCGATCTACACGGGCCGCGGCTGCCGCTCGAAGTGCACCTTCTGCCTGTGGCCGCAGACCGTCGGCGGCCACAAGTACCGGGTCCGAAGCCCGCAGAACGTCGTCGACGAAGTGCGCTGGATCAAGGAGAACATGCCCGAGGTGAAGGAGATCTTCTTCGACGACGACACCTTCACCGATTTTCGGCCGCGCGCCGAGGAGATCGCCCGCGGCCTCGGCAAGCTGGGCGTCACCTGGTCGTGCAACGCCAAGGCCAACGTCCCCTACGAAACCCTGAAGGTGTTGAAGGACAACGGCCTGCGCCTGTTGCTGGTCGGCTACGAGTCGGGCAACGACCAGATCCTGCACAACATCCGCAAGGGCCTGCGCACCGACATCGCGCGCCGCTTCACCAGCGACTGCCGCAAGCTCGGCATCGCCATCCATGGCACGTTCATCCTGGGTCTGCCCGGCGAAACCGAGCAGACCATCCGCGAGACCATCCAGTTCGCCGTCGACATCAACCCGCACACCATCCAGGTGTCCCTGGCGGCCCCCTATCCCGGCACCGAGTTGTACGATCAGGCGGTGAAGAACGGCTGGCTCACGGCCAACGAGCAATTGAACCTGGTCAACACCTCGGGTGTTCAGCTCGCGCCGCTCTCCTACCCCGGCCTCAGTTCCGAACAGATCTACGACGCGGTCGAGACGTTCTACCGTCGTTTCTACTTCCGGCCGCGCAAGATCGCCGAGCTGACGGCCGAGATGATGACCAGCTGGGAGATGACCAAGCGGCGGCTGCGCGAAGGGGTGGAATTCTTCCGCTTCCTGCACGCGCGCGAGGCCTGATCTGGGCAAATTTCTCATCCTCACCGCCGACGACTTCGGGCTGCACGCCAGCGTCAACGAAGCGGTGGAGCGGGCGAGCCGCGCCGGCACCCTGACCGCCGCCAGCCTCATGGTCGCCGCACCGGCGGCCGAGGACGCCGTGCGGCGCGCGCGCGCGCTGCCCGGGCTGCGGGTCGGCCTGCACCTCGTGCTCGCGGACGGAGCCGCACTGCTCGAGCGGCACCTGATTCCGGCGCTGGTCGATCGGGACGGCCGGATGGATGGACGGATGTTCGCGCGCGGACTGCGCTACTTCGCGCTCCCCGGGGTTCGCCGGCAGCTCGACGAGGAGATCCGCGCCCAGTTCACGGCGTTCGCGCGCAGCGGTCTGGCGCTCGACCACGTGAACGTTCACAAGCACTTCCACCTGCATCCGAGCCTGCTCGAGCTGATCATCCGGATCGGCGGCGACTTCGGCATGCGCGCGGTGCGGATCCCCGACGAACCCCTGTGGTTCGCGGCTCGCGGCGGCGCCTGGATCACGGGACCCGTGAGCGCGGCGTTGCTGACGCCGTGGATCGGGCTCATGAAGCACCGGCTGAGGCGGCACGGAATCCTGCACAACGACCAGGTCTTCGGGATCGCCTGCAGCGGCGCCATGACCGAGGCGCGGCTGCTCGAGATACTCGCCCGACTGCCGGACGGCGTGACCGAGATCTACCTGCATCCGGCCACCGAATCGGGATCGGCCATCGCCGCGTCCATGGACGGCTACCGGCACGCGGAGGAGCTCGCCGCGCTCTTGAGCCCGCGCGTCCGCTCGGCGCTCGCGGCCGCCGCGCCCCGCGGCGGCTTCTCGGACCTGCCGCACGCTCGCGGGTCGTGGGCGGCATGAAGATCACGGTGCGCATCGCCATGCTGATCGGCGCCGCGGTGATGATCGCGCTGATCGTGCGCGAGGGCGCCGCGAACATCACGCTGCTGTTGTCGCAGGCGGGGCTGGTCCTGCTCTGGCTGGTGCCGCTGCACGTCCTGCCGCTGCTGCTCGACGTGCTGGGCTGGCGCGTGCTCGTTCCCGGGCGTCAGAGGCTGTCCGCGCTGCTATGGATCGCGTCCGTGCGGGAGGCGATCAACCGACTGCTGCCGGTGGCCAACATCGGCGGCGAGATCGTCGGCATCCGTCTGCTCGCGTTGACCGGCGTGGGGGCGACCGCGGCCGCCGCGAGCGTGGTCGTCGAGACGCTGCTCACCCTGGTCAGTCAGTACCTGTTCGTCGCGCTCGGGCTCGTCGGCCTGTTGAGCGTCACCGGCAGCGTGGGACTGAGCCACGGCATGCTGCTCGGGCTCCTGGCGGGCCTGCCGGTGATCGCCGTGGTCGTCATCGCGGTCCGGCACGGCTCTCTGTTCGAGCGTCTGCACCGGTTCGCCGAACGCCTGCTGGATGCGGAGCAGCGGCGGGCCATGGTCGCGACCGGTGCGGACCTGGATGCCGCCATCCACCACCTGTGCTCGCACTACGGGGCGCTCGCGCGCGCGACCACGTGGCAACTCGCCGGATTGGTGGTCGGCTGCCTCGAGACCTGGTTCGCGCTGCGGTGGCTGGGCTCCCCGGTGAGCTTCGCGGAGGCGCTGGTGCTCGAGAGCCTGACGCAGGCCGCGCGCAACTTCATCTTCATGGTTCCGGCGGGCCTCGGCGTGCAGGAAGCGGGCCTGCTGGGAATCGGGCACGTGCTGGGCCTGCCCAGCGACGTGGCGCTGGCGTTGTCGCTCGCCAAGAGGATGCGTGAAATACTCTTCGGCGTGCCGGCGCTGATCGCCTGGCAGTGGCTCGAAGGACGGCGGGGGTTGCAACATGCGCGCAGCCGCAGCGGATATTGAAGCCATGGAAATGGGCTCGCTGGAGCACCGCAAGCTCCTGGCGCGGTTCTTCATCGACAGCCACGTCGAATACGATCCCGAGAGGATCGAGTGGCCGAGGCTCCCGGAGCACGATCTGGCGCGCCTCACGGGGCTGCCTTTCTGGCAGGAGGCCGTGTCCACCGAGAACGTCACGTCGAACACCGTGGCCGCGGCCGCCGCACTCGAGCCGGACCCCGACGTCCGCAAGGCCATCGAGTTGCAGGGGTTGGAGGAGAACCGCCACGCCCGCCTGCTGGTCGCGCTGACTTCGCACTACCGCATCGACGTCCGGCTGCCGGCGCCGTTCGAGCCTAAGTCGCTCGAGGACGACTTCCTGTTCGCCGGATTCGGCGAGTGCTTCGATTCGTTCTTCGCGTTCGGCCTGTTCGCGCTCGCCGCGGAATCCGGATATTTCGCCCCCGATCTGGTCGCCGTGTTCGAACCGGTGATCCAGGAGGAGGCCCGGCACATCCTGTTCTTCGTCAACTGGGTCAAGTACCGCCGCTCGCAGCTGCCCTGGTGGCGGCGCCCGCTGTTTCGCCTGCGTTGTGGTTGGATCATCCTCAGGCAGGTGGCGAGCCGGGTGAAGACCGCACGCACCATGGGCGGGGATGGCGCGACCAGCGACAACTTCACCTTGAGCGCCCACCAGGACCTCGGCGCGCCCATCACCCTGCACCGGCTCCTGGATCTGTGCCTGCGGGAGAACGACCGGCGGATGCAGCGCTACGATGCGCGCCTGCCGCGGCCGAGGTTGGTGCCCATCCTCGCCCAGCTCGCCCACCGCGTCCTGCCGGCGAGCTGGTGAGGCGGGCCGCCGCGGGGCATGCCGCCGCGGCGCGCGTCAGTCGAGCATCCGCCGCTCGCGGAACCAGCGGATCGCGTCGGCGAACGCCTCCTCGGGCGGCCGCCAGGAATATCCCAGCTCCCGGACGGCTCTCGCGCTCGAGAAGAACATCCGCTTGCGCGCCATGCGCACGCCCTCGAGGGTGATGCGCGTGCTCCGGCCCGTGAGCCGCCCGTAGCCTTCGGCCAGATAGGCGAGCGGCAGCACCGCGCCGTACGGCAGGCGGATCCGCGGCGGGGCCCGCCCGGCGAGCCGCGACACCACGGCCAGGATGCGCTCGAGCGTCAGGTCCTCTCCGCCGAGGATGTAGCGTTCCCCGGGACGGCCGAGATCGTGCGCCAGCAGATGCCCGGCGGCGACGTCGTCGACGTGCACGACGTTGAGCCCGGTGTCGACGTAGGCCGGCATGCGGCCGGCGGCGGCGTCCAGCACGAGCTGACCCGTTGGCGTCGGCTTGATGTCGCCGGGGCCGACGGGTGTGGAGGGATTGACGATCACCACCGCGAGACCCGCGTGAGCGGCCTCGCGCGCCGCCTGCTCCGCGAGGAACTTCGACCGCTTGTAATGCCCGATCATGTCCTCGAGCGAGGCCGGGGACCGCTCGTCGCCCGGGCTGCCGTCCGCCGGGATGCCGATCGTGGCGACGCTGCTCGTGTAGACGACCCGGCGTACCCCGGCCCGTCGCGCGGCCTCGAGCAGGTGGCGCGTGCCCTCGACGTTGGTCCGGTAGAGCTCTGCGGGGATGCGGGCGCCCAGCCGGTAGTCGGCGGCCACGTGGAACAGGGCGGTGCACCCGGCCAGCGGGTCGCCCAGCGACGGCGGGTCGTCGAGATTGCCCTCGGCGACCTCGACGTCGAGCCCGCTCAAATTGCTCCGGTCGGAGCCGCGCC
>JAJXZV010000216.1 GCA_021779875.1 Pseudomonadota bacterium | reverse complement strand
ACTGAGCTCGACCCACAGGCCGTCGAGCAGCGCGCTCAGGGCGATCGCCGCCGCGCGCTTCCTGAAGGGCGGCGCTTCGCCGCCGCGCGCGACCGCGCCGAGGAGTGACTCGAGCGTCGCGCGATACCGCGCGTAGGTACGATCGTGCACGGCGCGAATCTCGGGCGTGTGGGTCGCCATGCTCCAGAAGACCAGCCAGACCTCGAACAATCCGGGGTCCAGGATCTCCGGGGAGAACGAAGCCGTGAAGAAGCGGCTCAAACGCTCGCGCGGCGAACCGCCGGGCGGTTCCGTGCGGCGGCGAATCGATTCCTGCAGGGACGTCGCGAGGGCTTCGTACGCGGCCGCGATCAGATCGACCTTGCTCGGAAAGTGGTGATTGATCAATCCGATCGAGACGCCAGCCTCGGCGCTGATGTGCCGCACCGACACGCCGGCGTGCCCGTGCCGCCGGAGGCTGCGCAGCGTGGCGGCGATGAGCTCGTCGCGGCGAGTCGCCGGCTCGGCTCGGCGGTACTTGCGCGCGGTGCGTCGGCTGCTCATGCGTGGTCCGGCCCGCCCGCGCGGGCCTCGACCCGCGCGGGCGGCGGCGGCGGACATTCTCAGGCCGCGCGAAACGCCCGGAAATTCAGGCCGAGGGCGCTCGCCACGGCCGGGTGGGTCACCTGGCCGCCGTGTACGTTCAGCCCGCTCGCGAGTCCTGCATCGCGCGCCGCCGCCTGGCGCCAGCCGAGATCGGCGAGCGCCTTCACGTAGGGCAGCGTCGCGTTGGTGAGCGCGAACGTCGAGGTCCGCGGCACCGCACCCGGCATGTTGGTGACGCAGTAGTGGATGACGCCGTCCACCGTGAAGGTGGGGTCGGCGTGGGTGGTCGGCCTGCTGGTCTCGAAGCATCCGCCCTGGTCGATGGCGATGTCCACGAGGACCGCACCGGGCTTCATCGCGGCCACCATGGCGCGGGTGACGAGCTTGGGCGCCGCGGCGCCGGCGATCAGCACCGCGCCGATCACGAGGTCGGCGTCGCGCACCGCCTCTTCGATGGCGTGGGCGGTCGAATAAGCGGTCTTCAGCCCATTGCCGAAGATCGCCGACAGCTCGCGCAGACGTTTCACGGAGCGGTCGACGACCGTCACGTCGGCCCGGAGGCCCACGGCCATCTCGGCGGCGTGGGTTCCGGAGACGCCGCCGCCGAGGATCACCACCTTGGCGGGGGCGACTCCCGGTACGCCGCCGAGCAGCACCCCGAATCCGCCGTTCGCCTTCTGCAGGCAGTGCGCGCCGACCTGCACCGACATCCGCCCCGCGACTTCGCTCATCGGCGTGAGCAGCGGCAGCGAGCCGTCGGTCGCGGTCACGGTCTCGTAGGCGATGGCCGTCGCACCCGATGCCATCAGGGCCTCGGCCTGCTCGCGGTCGGCGGCCAGATGCAGATACGTGAACAGCGTCTGCTCGGGCCGCAGCATCCGGCACTCGGCGAGCTGCGGCTCCTTCACCTTGACCAGCAGCTCCGCGGACGCGAATACGTCCTCGGCGGTCGGCGCGATCTCCGCCCCCGCCGCGCGATAATGCGCATCGTCGAAGCCGATGCCGCCGCCGGCGCCGGTTTGCACGAGCACGCGATGTCCTGCCGCGACCAGTTCGCGCACGCCGGCGGGGACCAGCCCGACCCGGTATTCGTGGACCTTGATTTCTTTCGGTACGCCGATCTTCATGGCTCGACTCCCCAGTTAAGCCCGACCCAGATCGCAGCCTAAGGCGGGGCATCGGCTGGAAGATTGCAAAGCCAGCGTGCAGACGGCACAGATTCGGCAAAAAATTGCGGCGTACCGGCGAAATGCGCAATAAAATTGCTCATCTCGGGCCACGGGGAGTTCCAGGCGATGAAGCTCGACCGCTATGACCGCCTCATCGTGCGCGCCCTGCAGCAGAACGGGCGCATCACCAACAGCGAACTCGCCGAGTTCGTCAGCCTGTCCGAGTCGGCGTGCCTGCGGCGGGTGCGCGCGCTCGAGGAGGCCGGATTCATCGAAGGCTACACGGCCCTCATCAGTCAGCAGAAGGCCGGCTGCCCCGTGAACGTGTTCGTGACCATCACGCTGGAGCGCCAGGAGCAGGCCTTCCTGCTGGCGTTCGAGGAGGCCGCCCGGCAGGTGCCCGAGGTGATGGAGTGCTATCTCATGTCCGGCGAATACGATTACCTGCTGCGCGTGGTTCTGGCGGACACGGCGGACTTCGAGCGCCTGCACAGCCAGCACCTGACGCGCCTGCCGCACGTGGCCCGGGTGCAATCGAGCTTCGCACTGCGCACGGTGCAAAAATCGCGCGAGTTGCCGGTGCGCTGACCGGCCGGCCGCTCAGCCCCTGGGCTTGAGCACCAGGGTGAAGTTCACCTTGACGGCGTCGCCCACCCATTCGGTGCTCTTCCAGTCACCGCGGCCCACGCCGAAATCCAGCCGCTTGACCGTCGCGCTGCCCACGAGCCGCGCCCCGTTCGGGGCCGGCACGAACTTGAATTCGATGGGCACGTCGCGGGTGACGCCCCGCAGGGTCAGGGACCCGACCGCGGAATACCCCGTGGCCGTCCTCGCCATGCTGCGCGTGACGTAGCGGCTGGTCGGGGAGTGCGCGGTGTCGAGAAGATCCGCGCCGCGCATCGTGCCGTCGCGATCCTGGTCCATGGAATCGAGGGAGTTCACGTCGATGGACACGTCGAAGCGCGAGGCGTCCAGGGCGTCGGGTGAGAAATCGACGACGGCGCCGAATTTGTGGAACACACCCGTGAACGGCGCGCCCGCCTGGACGCCGACGAATTCCAGCCGGCTCTGGGCCGGATCCGCGACGTAGGCGGCGGGTCCCGCGGCGTTGGCGCGGCCGGCGAGCACGCCCAGGACCAGCGCCACCATCGCGGCGCGCTTCATCGCGGCGTCCTCGGCCGGCCGCCGAAGGGCAGCATTCGCGCCAGCACGTCGTCCTTGTCCCAGAAATGATGCTTGAGCGCCGCAATCAAGTGCAACGAGGCGATGACCAGCAGCGCCACGCTCAGGGTGTCGTGGGTGTCGCGCAGCAGCTCGAACGCCCGCTCGTTCTTGCCGACGAGATTCGGCCAGGTGAACAGCCCGAACCAGCTCACCGAATAGTTCTTGGCGGACGACATGAGCCAGCCC
>JAJXZV010000313.1 GCA_021779875.1 Pseudomonadota bacterium | reverse complement strand
GGCGCTGCTCGACCGGCAGCGCCGCTTCGCCCGGCCGCCGGGCCTGGTGGCCGACGGGCGCGACATGGGCACCGTCGTGTTCCCCGCAGCCCGGGTGAAAATTTTTCTCACCGCCTCCCCGGAAGAGCGGGCGAGGAGACGATATAAGCAGTTGAAAGAAAAGGGGGTTGCTGCTAACCTTGCCGCCCTTTCGCTGGAGATCGCGGAGCGTGATCGACGCGACATGACGCGTGCTGCTTCGCCTCTGGTCGCAAGCGCGGACGCCGTGCCGATCGATACCTCCGGACTGCCGGTGGAGACCGTGATCGAACGCGTCTTGGCGGTGGCCCGCGAGCGCCTCGGGTAGGGGGTGTCGGGCTTTTTTCGGGAAATGAATGCATGAGTGGCGCTCCCATGGATGGGGCGCTGTCCTATTGGCAACCCTCCGAAGCACATGGGATCGGTGCTCGAGGAAACGTCATCGAGTGAACATGACAGAAAGTTTTGCGGAACTGTTCGAACAAAGCATCGCGAGCCAGCGGATCCGTCCCGGCACCATCCTGAACGGATTGGTGGTCGAGGTCGGCCAGGACTACGTGGTCGTCAACGTCGGTCTGAAGTCCGAGGCGGTGATTCCCTCGGAACAATTCAAGAACGAGCGCGGCGAGATCGAGGTCGTCGCCGGCGAGACCGTCGAGGTGGCGCTCGACAGCGTCGAGGACGGCTCGGGCGAGACCCGGCTGTCGCGCGACAAGGCGAAGCGCGCCCGAACCTGGACCCGGCTCGAAACCGCATTCGAGAAGCAGGAGATCGTCACCGGCGTGATCACCGGCCGCGTCAAGGGCGGCTTCACGGTCGAGCTCGACAACGTGCGGGCGTTCCTGCCCGGATCGCTGGTCGACGTGCGCCCGGTGCGCGACCCCTCGTACCTCGAGAACAAGCCGCTCGAATTCAAGGTCATCAAGCTCGATCAGAAGCGCAACAACGTCGTGGTCTCGCGCCGCGCGGTGGTCGAGCAGGAGTACAGCGCCGAGCGTTCGGCGCTGCTCGACAACCTGCAGGAAGGGGCGGTGGTGCGCGGCGTGGTGAAGAACCTCACCGATTACGGCGCGTTCGTCGACCTCGGCGGCATCGACGGCCTGCTGCACATCACCGACATGGCGTGGAAGCGCGTCAAGCATCCCTCGGAGGTCGTCAAGGTCGGCGAGGAGATCGAGGTCCGCATCCTCAAGTTCGATCGCGAGCGCCAGCGCGTGTCGCTCGGCCTCAAGCAGCTGGGCGCGGATCCCTGGCAGAACATCGCGCGCCGCTACCCGGCGAACACGCGGCTGTTCGGCAAGGTGACCAACATCGCCGACTATGGCTGCTTCGTCGAGATCGAGGAGGGCGTCGAGGGCCTGGTGCACGTCTCCGAGATGGACTGGACCAACAAGAACGTGAACCCGGCCAAGGTGGTGCACGTCGGCCAGGAAGTCGAGGTCATGGTGCTCGACATCGACGAGGAGCGCCGGCGCATCAGCCTGGGCCTCAAGCAGTGCAAGACCAATCCGTGGAAGGAGTTCGCCGAGAACTACAACCGCGGCGACAAGGTGAGCGGACAGATCAAGTCCATCACCGATTTCGGCATCTTCATCGGCCTCGCCGGCGGCATCGACGGCCTGGTGCACCTGTCCGACATCTCCTGGGATCTGCCGGGCGAAGAGGCCGTGCGCAGCTACCAGAAGGGCCAGCAGATCGACGCGATGGTGCTGTCGATCGATCCCGAGCGCGAGCGCATCAGCCTCGGCGTGAAGCAGCTCGCCAAGGATCCGTTCTCCGCCTACATCGCCGAGCATCCGAAGGGCAGCATCGTGCGCGGCACGGTGCGCGAAGTGGACGCCAAGGGCGCGATCATCGATCTGGGCAACGGCGTGGACGGCCAGCTGCGCGCCTCCGAGCTGTCGCGCGACCGGGTCGAGGACGCGCGGCTTCTGCTCAAGGTGGGCGAAGAGGTGGAGGCCAAGTTCACCGGCGTCGACCGCAAGGGCCGCAGCATTTCCCTGTCGATCAAGGCCAAGGACATCCACGAGGAGCAGGAGGCGATGCAGAACTATCGCACCGATACGTCCTCGGGCACGAGCCTCGGAGACCTCCTCAAGGAGCACATCTCCGGCCAAGACTGATCGAGCGGCGCTTCCCGCAGCCGCGGCGGCCCGGCCGCCGCGGCTACGGATTCCACTATGCCCAGCGATGTGCACGGATCGATAATGACCAAATCGGAACTCATCGAGATCATTTCGGCCAAGCAGAAGCATCTACCGGCGAAGGACGTGGAACTCGCCGTCAAACAATTGCTGGAGATCATGAGCGATGCACTGGCCACCGGCGAGCGCATCGAGATCCGCGGATTCGGCAGCTTCTCGCTGCATTTCCGTCCGCCCCGCCAGGGGCGCAATCCCAAGACCGGCGAGGCCGTGGCGCTCGCGGGCAAGCACGTGCCCCACTTCAAGCCGGGCAAGGATCTGCGCGAGCGGGTCAACGAAGGCGCCGGCCAGCCGATTCGCGACTGATCCTCAGGACCGGCTGCCGCCTCCCGGACCCCTCGAGATCCCCATGGCCGACATCTCGCCGTTGACGTGGGTCGTGGGCCTGGGGGCGCTGGTGATCGGCATCCTCGCCGGACATTTCGGCTGGGGACGGCGCTGGCCGGGCCGCGGCAGCCGCCTGCACCCGGACTACCTCACCGGACTCGACTACCTGGTCACCGAGCAACCCGACCGGGCGCTCGACATGTTCCTGAAACTGATGGACGCCAACGCCGACACGGTGGAGACCCATTTCGCGCTCGGGAGCCTGTATCGGCGGCGCGGCGAGGTGGAGCGCGCGATCCGGATCCACCAGAACCTGCTGGCCCGCGCGGACCTCGCCCCGGAGCACCGCGAGCAGGCGCTGCTCGCCATGGCGCAGGATTACCTGCGCGCGGGGCTGCTGGACCGGGCCGAGGGGCTGTTCCAGCAGGTGAGCGAGGTGCCGCGGCTGCGGGCGAGCGCCCTCGATGCGCTGCGCGACATCTACGAGCGCCAGAACGAGTGGGCGCAGGCGCTCGAGGCCCACCGGCAGCTCGTGCGCATCAAGGCCGCCCCGCCGCGCACCGTGGCGGCGCATTACCAATGCGAGCTCGCCGCCGCGGCGGCCGGGCGCGGCGAGCTCGCGCTC
>JAJXZV010000186.1 GCA_021779875.1 Pseudomonadota bacterium | reverse complement strand
TTCTACCAGGGACTGCCGAAGGACTGTGCGCACACCGATCTTTGCGCCTACGAGAAATCGCGGCTCGGCATTGACCACGCGGGCCTCGGCAGCTGGCTGCTCGGCCAATGGCGGCTGCCGGAGACCCTGTGCCACAGCGTCGAATGGAGCCACGCCCCGAGCGCCTGCGAAGCCGGCACGCGCGCGGGCATCGCCGCCGCCTGCGTCGCGCTCGGCGGCGAATGCGTCGAAATGCTGCTTGCGACGCAGGCCCCCACGGACATCGGGGAACTGGCGCAGCACGCCGAACAGTGGCTCGGCCTGGACGCGGAGAGCCTGGCCGCGACGATGAGCACGATCGTCGCGGAGATCCCGGAAATCGAGCGCCTGTTCGACACGGCGCTGCTGCCGGCGGAGACCGCCGCCGTGATGCTGGAACAGGCCCGCGAATTGCTGTTGATCCGCAATCTGCAGGCGCTCGAACAGGTGACGACGCTGCAGGCGGCGACCGCCGATCTCGAGGCGCGCACTTCGGCGCTCGAGGATCAACACCGGCGCGACCCGCTGACCGGCCTGTTCAACCGCGGCCACCTGGATCATGTATTGCGCGAGGAGTTCGAGGCCGCGAACAAGGGCGGCTGGCCGTTGAGCATCGTGTTCATCGATCTCGACCGCTTCAAGGCGGTCAACGACACCTACGGCCACCCGGCGGGTGACCACGTGCTGGTCGGCACGGCGCAGCGGATCATGACGGTCGCGCGCGCGACCGACTGCGTGGCCCGCTACGGCGGCGAGGAGTTCGTGATCGTGTTGCCGGGGCTGGACTCGGCGAACGCGGAGACCGTGTGCCGGCGGCTGATCGTGCGGCTGCGCAAGACCCAATTCGCGGTGCAGGACGCGACGATCACCGTCACCGCCTCGCTCGGATTGGCGACCCATCAGCCGGACAAGCCGTTCGCGGGCGTCGCGCAGCTGCTCGAAGCGGCGGATCGCTCGGTCTACGCGGCGAAGCGGTCCGGTCGCGACCGCCTCGTGCGCCATGACCCGGATCATCGGGGCGCGCACCCCGGACACGCGACGGGCGGCGGCCTCCCCCGGTACTCCTCGCCCTGATCGACGGGGCCGCCGGCCGGTTCAGACGGTCTTGGCGGTCTTGTTCCGCTTCAACGCGAACACGCCGATCGCGCACCAGACCACGTTCAGGCCCACCGACGGCAGCGCCCTATGCCAGCCGCTGTTGATGATGAAGCCGACCGCGCCCGCCACATTCATCCATTGATAGAGCGCCGAGCGGGCCTGCAGCCTGCCGAGCGACAGCAGCGTGTACGCGCCGAGGATCAGCAGCGCCGCGCCCCAGCCCGCGACCTCGACGAAGAGCTTGAGCGTCACCGCGCGCCGCGCAGGGCCGCCGCGTCGCGCGCGAGCGACTCGATGCCGGCCCAGTCGCCCGCCTCGACCATCGCCGACGGCGCCACCCAGGAGCCGCCGACGCACGACACGTTGGCGAGCGCCAGGTAATCCGGCGCGGTGGCCCGCGTGATGCCGCCGGTCGGACAGAAAGCCACGTCGGGAAACGGCGCCCCGAGCGCCTGCAGCATGGCGACGCCGCCGGCCTGCTGCGCCGGAAAGAGCTTGAACACCCCGAAGCCCGCGGCCCGGCCGGCGATCAGCTCGGTCGGGGTCATGACGCCGGGCAGCAGCGGAAAGCGCGCGCCGCGCGCCGCCGAGACCAGCTCCGGCGTGAGACCGGGCGAGACGCCGAATCGGGCGCCCGCCCGCTCCGCGGCCGCGAAATCCGCGGCGCGCGTCAACGTGCCGACGCCGACCACGGCTTCCGGCAGGGCGCGGCCGATGGCCTCGATCGCCGCGAGCGCCGCCGGGGTGCGCAGGGTGATCTCGAGGACCGGCAGGCCGCCCGCGACCAGCGAGCGCGCGAGCGGCACCGCGTGCTCGAGCCGGTGGATGGTGAGCACGGGAATGACCGGCGCGAGCGCCGTGATGTCGCGAATGTTCAAGGCGGTGTCCTCGCAGATCACATCAGGGAAAGCGCACCGGCCTCGGCCTCGCCGGCGGACCGCCGCAGGCTCGCGAACAATTCACGTCCGCAGCCGTGCCCGCTCCGGCGCCCATCGCTCTCGGCCTGCGCTCGCCGCGTCCAGTCCTCGGCGGGCACCCGCGCCTCGAGCGCGCCCGCCCGGCAGTCGATGCGGATCAGGTCCCCGTCGCGCACGCGCCCGAGCGGACCAGCGCTCACGCATTCCGGGGTGACGTGGATCGCGGCGGGCACGCTGCCCGAGGCTCCCGACATGCGCCCGTCCGTCACGAGACCGACTCGAAAGCCGCGCGACTGCAGCGAGGACAGCGACGGTGTGAGCTGGTGCAGCTCGGGCATGCCATTGGCGCGCGGGCCCTGGAAGCGCACCACCACGACCACGTCGCGATCGAGCCGGCCGGCCTCGAAGGCGGCCAGCACGCCCTCTTGATCGTCGAACACGGCGGCGGGCGCCTCGACCACGTCGTGTCCGGGGGGCAGCGCCGACGTCTTGATGATGGCGCGGCCCAGATTGCCGGTGAGCAGCCGCAGGCCGCCGTGGTCGCTGAACGGATTGGACACCGGCCGCAGCACGTCGAGATCCCCGCTCGCCGGCGGCGCGGCGCGCCACGCGAGGCGCCCCTCGTCGAGCCAGGGCTCCGCGGCGTAGGCGCCGAGGCCCGCGCCCATCACGGTCGACACATCCTCGTGCAGCAGGCCCGCATCGAGCAGTTCCCGGATCAACAGCGCCGGACCGCCCGCCGCCTGGAAGCGGTTGACGTCGGCCGCACCGTTCGGATAGACCCGCGCGAGCAGCGGCACGACGGCGGATAGATCGCTGAAGTCGTCCCACGTGATCGAGATGCCCGCGCAACGGGCCATCGCCACGAGGTGCAGCGTGTGATTGGTCGAGCCGCCGGTGGCGAGCAGGCCGACGACGGCGTTCACCACGGCGCGCTCGTCGACGATCCGGGCGAGCGGCGTGTACTCCCCGCCGAGCGCGGTGATCCGCGCCGCCCGTCGTGCGGCCTCGGCCGTCAGCGCATCGCGCAGCGGCGTGTTCGGCGGCACGAAGGCCGCGCCCGGCAGGTGCAGGCCCATCACCTCCATCAGGAGCTGATTGCTGTTCGCCGTGCCGTAGAACGTGCAGGTGCCCGGCGCGTGATAGCT
>JAJXZV010000434.1 GCA_021779875.1 Pseudomonadota bacterium | reverse complement strand
CCTGATCGAGCGTCTTGGCGCCGATGCCCCGGGTCGGGTGATTCACGACGCGCTCGAAGGAGGTGTCGTCGGCGCGGCTCGCCACCAGCCGAAGGTAGGCGAGCGCGTCCTTGATCTCCGCCCGCTCGAAGAAGCGCAGCCCGCCGTACACCCGGTAGGGAAGCCGCGCGTTCAGGAACGCCTCCTCGAAGACGCGCGACTGGGCATTGGAGCGGTACAGCACCGCGACCTCGCGGCGCGCGCCGCCGTGCTCGACCCATTCGCGGATGCGGTTGACCACGAAGTCGGCCTCGTCGCGCTCGTTGAAGGCGGCGTAAAGCTTGACCCGATCACCGTCCGCGCCGCTGGTCCACAGCGTCTTGCCGAGCCGCCCGCCGTTGTGCGCGATCAAGGCGTTGGCCGCCTTGAGGATGGTGCCGGTGGAGCGGTAGTTCTGCTCGAGCTTGTAGAGCACGGCCTGCGGACAGTCGCGGCGGAACTGGTGCAGGTTCTCGACCCGCGCCCCGCGCCACCGGTAGATCGACTGGTCGTCGTCGCCCACCACGAACGGCAGCCCGTCGCTGCCCAGCAGCTGCATCAGCCAGCGGTACTGGATCGCGTTGGTGTCCTGGAACTCGTCGACCAGCACGTGCCGGAAGCGGGTGCGGTAGTGCTCGAGCAGCGCCGGATGATCGCGCCAGGTCTCGTAGGCGCGCAGCAGCAGCTCCGCGAAATCGACCACGCCCGCGCGCCGGCAGGCCTCCTCGTAGGCCTCGTAGATCTTGATCAGCTGCCGGCGGGTCGGATCGCCGTCGTCCTTCAGCGACTTGGGCCGGTGCCCCTCGTCCTTCTGGGCATTGATGAACCACAGGATCTCGCGCGGCACCCAGCGGGTCTCGTCGAGCTCCATCGCCTTCAGCACCTTGCGCAGCAGCCGCGCCTGATCCTCGGCATCGAGGATCTGGAAGTTCTGCGGCAGGCCGGCCTCGCGCCAGTGCAGCCGCAGCAGCCGGTGCGCCAGTCCGTGGAAGGTGCCGACCCACATGGCGCCGCTCGGCCGGCCGAGCAGCGCCTCGATGCGCCCGCGCATCTCGGCGGCCGCCTTGTTGGTGAAGGTCACCGCGAGGATGCCGTGGGGCGAGGCGCCCTCGACCTGGATGAGCCAGGCGACCCGGTGCACGAGCACGCGGGTCTTGCCGCTGCCGGCGCCGGCGAGCACGAGCGCCGCGCCGAGCGGCGCGCCGACCGCCTGCCGCTGCGCGTCGTTCAGGCCCTCGAGAAGGTGTGATACGTCCATCAGGGCGCGGATTGTACTGTAGGCCGGGCGGCGCGGACGCGCGATCCGTCTAAGGCGTGGCGCCGCGGCTCTCCTCGGCGAATTCCATCAGCGCCAGCGCGAGCGACAGCACCACCGGGCCCAAGATCACGCCGATGGCGCCGAACGCCGGAATGCCGCCGAGCACGCCCAAGAACACCGCCAGCGCCGAGATGCGCGCGCGGCCCGAGATCAGCATGGGCCGCACCACGTTGTCGAGGCTGCTGAGCAGCAGGCCCCACACCAGCATGAAGACGCCGAGGCCCCAGTGCCCGGCGACGAGCAGCCAGAGCGCGGCCGGCACCCACACCAGCGCCGAGCCGCCGACGGGCAGCATCGACAGCAGGCCCGCGAGCACGCCGAACACCACCGGCGAGGGCAGCGCGGCGATCGCGAAGCCGATGCCCACGAACAGTCCCTGCAGCAGCGCCGTCATGCTGGTGCCGAACACGATGGCGCGGGTCACCCCGCCGAGCCGCGCGAACAGGCGCTGCTTGCGGGCCTCGTCGAGCGGAATGAGCGCGCGCCCGCGCGCGAGCAGGAGGTCGCCGTCGCGCAGGAAGAAGAAGAGCAGGAACAGCATGATCGCGAAGGACACCAGCGAGCCGAGCGCGACCAGCGCAAGCGCGCCGCTCATGCTCGCCGCGCGCTGCAGGATCTCCTGCGTGCCCGACAGGAGCCAGGCCTGCACCTGATCCGGGGACAGCGCCACGTGCGTCTGCAGCCACAGGTCGAGTCGGCCCATCCAGGGGAACCGCTGCAGGTCCGCCAGCGTCTTGATGTCCCACTGGCGCACCAGCAGCTGCACGCGGCCGACCAGGGCGGACACCTGCGCCACGAACGCGACCGACAGCGCCGCGAGCGGCAGCAGGATGACGATCGGGGCGGCCAAGGTCAGCAGGGTGGCGGCGGCCGACGCGCCGCGCAGGCGCCGCCGCAGGCCGGCGTTGACCGGATGCAGCAGGAAGGCGAGGAACGCGGCCCAGGCCAGGGCGTTCAAGAACGGCCGGAAGATCAGGACCAGGGCGTAGCCCAGAGCGGCGGCCACCACCAGCGCGAACACGCGTGGGTACAACGTCGACTTGCCGTTCATCCGGTGATCGTAGCACTCCGGATGGCCAGCGGCCGGGGGTTGCGGGTACGATCGGCATTCGCCCGACGGTCGAGGCGCACAGGGGATGATCATGCCGAATCTGAAGGTCAATGGCCGAGACGTCGAGGTCGATGCGGCGCCCGAGACGCCGCTGCTGTGGGTGCTGCGCGACCACCTGAACCTGACCGGGACCAAGTTCGGCTGCGGCATGGCGCTGTGCGGCGCCTGCACGGTGCACGTGGACGGCGCGCCCGTGCGCTCCTGCGTGACCCCGCTCGCCGCCGCGGCCGGCAAGTCGGTGACCACCATCGAGGGGCTGTCCGCGGATCGCAGCCACCCGGTGCAGCGCGCCTGGATCGAGATCGACGTGCCCCAATGCGGCTACTGCCAGTCGGGCCAGATCATGTCCGCGGCGGCGCTGCTCGAACGCACGCCGCAACCGACCGACGCCGACATCGACGCCGCGATGGCGGGAAATCTGTGCCGCTGCGGCACCTATCCGCGGATCCGCCGCGCCATCCACCGCGCGGCCGACCTCAAGAGCGGCGGGAGCAAGACGTGAGCGGCGGCCCGTCGAACGGGGATCGCCGTGCGTTCCTGGGGCAGGCGGCGGGCGCGGGCGGCGCCCTGCTGCTGGCGCTGACCCTGCCGGCCGGCGGCCGGCGCCGACCCGGGGATGCGGCCGGCGTTCCGGCCGCCGGCGCCTGCGCAGGCTCGCCGGCCGCGGCGTCCGGAGAGCTGAACGCCTGGCTGCGGATCGCCTCGGACGACTCGGTCACCATCATCGTCGACCGCTCGGAGATGGGTCAG
>JAJXZV010000338.1 GCA_021779875.1 Pseudomonadota bacterium | reverse complement strand
CTCGCGGTTGTAGCGGCGGCCGTGGCAGACGTCGCAGGGCACGTACACGTCGGCGAGGAAGTGCATCTCGACCTTGATGACGCCGTCGCCCTGGCAGGCCTCGCAGCGGCCGCCCTTGACGTTGAAGCTGAACCGGCCGGCCTCGTAGCCGCGCGCGCGCGCCTCGGGAACCGCGGCGAACAGCTCGCGGATGGGCGCGAACAGGCCTGCATAGGTCGCCGGGTTGGAGCGCGGCGTGCGTCCGATCGGGCTTTGATCGATCTCGATCACCCGGTCGATCTGCTCGAGCCCCTCGAGCCGGTCGAAATGGGCCGTGCCCGCGGCGGCGCGATTGAGCTGGGTGGCCACCGCCCGGTACAAGGTGTCGTTCACCAGCGTGGACTTGCCCGAGCCCGATACGCCCGTGACGCAGGTCATGAGGCCGATGGGGAACTCGGCCGTGACCCGCTTCAGGTTGTTGGCGGTGGCGCCGCTGATGCGCAGCATGCGCTTGGGGTCGGGTGCGCGGCGCCGATGCGGCACCTCGATGCGGCGCCGGCCGGACAGAAACTGGCCGGTGACCGATTCCGCGCTGGCGGCGACCTGGGCCGCGGTGCCCTGCGCGACGACGGCGCCTCCGTGGATGCCGGCGCCGGGGCCGAGGTCGACCACGTGGTCGGCCTGGCGGATCGCATCCTCGTCGTGCTCGACGACGATGACCGTGTTGCCGAGATCGCGCAGATTGACCAGGGTGTCGAGCAGGCGCTGATTGTCGCGCTGGTGCAAGCCGATCGACGGCTCGTCGAGGATGTACATTACGCCCACCAGGCCCGAGCCGATCTGGCTCGCCAGGCGGATGCGCTGCGCCTCGCCGCCCGAGAGCGTGTCGGCGCTGCGGTCGAGGGTCAGGTATCCCAGGCCGACGTTGCCGAGAAAGCCGAGGCGCGCGCCGATCTCCTTGACGATCTTGGCGGCGATCTCGCCCCGCCAACCCTTGAGCTCGAGCCGCCCGAAGAATTCGATGGCGCGTGCCACCGACAGCGCGGACACCTCGGGCAGGTTCCTGCCATCCACGAAGACGTTGCGCGCCGAGCGGTTCAGGCGCGTGCCGCCGCAATCCGGGCAGGCGCGCGAGGAGCGGTATTTCGCGAGCTCCTCGCGCACGGCGACGGATTCGGTTTCGCGATACCGGCGCTCCAGGTTGTGCGCGATGCCCTCGAAGGGATGCCGCCGCGCGCTGGTGCCGCCCTTGCCGTCGAGATACTTGAACTCGATCTGCTCGTCGCCGCTGCCGAACAGCACCAGGTCGCGCACGCGGGGCGGCAGCTCGGCGAAGGGCGCCTCGACGTCGAACCTGGCGTGCCGGGCGAGCGAATGGATGAGCTGGAAGTAATACGCGTTGCGCCGGTCCCAGCCGCGCACCGCGCCACCCGCGAGCGACA
This sequence comes from Pseudomonadota bacterium, assembly GCA_021779875.1. Taxonomy (GTDB): domain Bacteria; phylum Pseudomonadota; class Gammaproteobacteria; order Steroidobacterales; family Steroidobacteraceae; genus Bog-1198. The sequence continues at coordinate 1,784 of JAJXZV010000338.1, read as the reverse complement.
GGTGCGGATTGGCGACGATCTTCTGCGGATCGAAGAAATCCTGGGTGCCGAGTCCGTCGCAGCTCGGGCACGCGCCGCTCGGGCTGTTGAAGGAGAACAGCCGCGGCTCGAGCTCGGTGAGCGAGTAGTTGCAGATCGGGCAGGCGAACCGGTCGGAGAACACGAGTTCCGCGCGCTCCGGGGCGTCCATGAAGGCGACCCGCGCGACCCCGCCGCCGAGGCGCAGGGCGGTCTCGAACGACTCGGCCAGGCGCTGCGCGATGTCGGCGCGCACCCGGAAGCGATCGACGATCGCCTCCACGGTGTGCTTGCGGCGCAGATCGAGCGCGGGCGCCTGGTCGAGCTCGACCACCGTGCCGTCGATGCGGGCGCGCACGAAGCCCCCGGCGCGCAGCTCCTCGAGCAATTCCGCGTGCTCGCCCTTGCGGTCGGCGACGGCCGGGGCGAGCAGCATCATGGTCTCGCCCTCGGGCTGCGCGAGCACCGCGTCGACCATCTGGCTGACGGTCTGCGCGGCCAGGTCGATGTGGTGGTCGGGGCAGCGGGGCGTGCCGGCGCGCGCGTACAGCAACCGCAGGTAGTCGTGGATCTCGGTGACCGTGCCCACCGTGGAGCGGGGATTGTGCGAGGTGGATTTCTGCTCGATCGAGATCGCCGGCGACAGCCCTTCGATGGCATCGACGTCGGGCTTCTCCATGACCGAGAGGAACTGCCGCGCATACGTCGAGAGCGACTCGACGTAACGGCGCTGGCCCTCGGCGTAGATGGTGTCGAAGGCGAGCGAGGACTTGCCCGACCCCGAGGGGCCGGTGAACACGATCAGGCGGTCGCGCGGCAGCTCGAGGTCGATGTTCCTGAGGTTGTGGGTCCGGGCACCCCGGATGCGGATGGTTTGCATGCAACTTTTTAGTATACGCCCGCGATGCGCCGCGGGGCCCGGCGGGGCGAATCTGCGCGTTCCCCGCGGGCAACCGGCGACCTAGGAGCCCCCGCGCGCGTGTACAATGGCCGCCCGGTCGGTTTTCCAGGGGTTGGATATGGCGCGCGGTGTCAACAAGGTGATCCTGGTCGGTAATCTGGGAGCGGATCCGGAGACCCGGTCGATGCCGAGCGGCATGACGGTGACCAACATCCGCATCGCCACCAGCGAATCCTGGAAGGACAAGGCCTCCGGGGCGCAGCAGGAGCGCACCGAGTGGCACAACATCGCGCTGTTCGGGCGCCTGGGCGAGATCGCCGCCGAGTACCTGCGCAAGGGTTCGCAGGTGTTCGTCGAGGGCAAGCTGCGCACCCGCAAGTGGCAGGACAAGCAGGGCACCGACCGCTACACCACCGAAATCATCGCCGACAACATGCAGATGCTCGGCGGGCGCGGCGGGCCGGGCGGTGGCGGGGGCGAACGCGCGTCGAGCGCGCCGCCGCGCGATGAATTCGATCAGTCGCCGGCGCCCGCTCCGGCGGGCGGCAAGGAAGATTTCGACGACGACATCCCGTTCTAGTCGTCCCCGAGGTACTAGTCGTCCCCGAGATCCTCGCCCGGAAACAGCGCCTCGGTGAAACCGAACTGGGTCAGATCCCGGATGCGGCGCGGGTACAGGATGCCGTCGAGGTGGTCGACCTCGTGCTGCACCACCCGGGCGTGAAAGTCGCTCACCACACGGTCGATCGGCTGCCCCAGCGGATCCCAGCCCAGGTAGCGCAGTCGCCGGAAACGCGGCACCAACCCGCGCATGCCGGGCACCGAGAGGCAGCCCTCCCAGCCCTCTTCTTCCTCGTCATCGAGC
>JAJXZV010000421.1 GCA_021779875.1 Pseudomonadota bacterium | reverse complement strand
TGGGGTACGCGCGACGTCTGTCAGGGGCCAGTGGAAATGCTGCTCGCCACCGGACGGCTCGCGGCGCTGCGCGATCTCGTACTCACGGTGATGCGGGCGCAGAACCCGGACGGCGACTGGCCGCAGTGGTTCACCTTCTTCGAGCGGGACCGCGGCATCCGCGCCGGCGATTCGCACGGCGACATCGTCTTCTGGCCCGTGCTGGTGCTCGCACGCTATCTGCTCGCGACCGGCGACGCGTCGGTGCTCGAGGAGCGGGTGCCGTTCTTCGATGCGCGCGGTCCGCAGGCGGGCGAGTCCGCCACGGTGTGGCAGCACGTCGAACGGGCGCTGTCGTTGATCGGCGCGCGCGTCATTCCGGGGACCGCCCTGGCCGCCTATGGCCACGGGGACTGGAACGATTCGCTGCAGCCGGTGGACCCGCGGATGCGCGGGCGCCTGTGCAGCGCCTGGACCGCGACGCTGCACTTCCAGACGCTGACGGAACTGGCGCGGGCGTTGGCGGCGATCGGGCGCGCACCGGAGGCGCAGCGCCTCGGGCGAAGCGCCGAAGCGGTGCGCGCCGATTTCCAGCGGTGGTTGATCGCCGACGGCGTGCTCGCGGGCTACGCCGCCTTCGACGGGCCGGAGCGCGTGAGCCACCTGCTGCACCCGCGCGACGGGGACACCGGCGTGCGCTACAGCGCGCTCGCCATGGTCCACGCGATCATCGTGGACCTGTTGACGCCGGCGCAGGCGCGCACGCACCTCGGGCTGATCGACCGCCACCTCAGCGGCCCGGACGGCCTGCGCCTGTTCGATCGTCCGCTGGCGTATCACGGCGGTCCGGCCAAGCTGTTCCAGCGGGCCGAGACGGCGGCGTTCTTCGGCCGCGAGATCGGTTTGATGTACACCCATGCCCACCTGCGCTACGCGGAGTGTCTGGCGCACGTCGGCGACGCGGAGCGCTTTCTACGGGCGCTGCGCCAGGCGAATCCGATCGGCATCCGCGAGCTCGTGCGGCCGGCGTCGGCGCGCCAGGCGAACGCCTACTTCTCGAGTTCGGATGCGGCCTTCGTGGATCGCCGTGAGGCGAGCGAGCACTATCACCGCGTCGCCGAGGGCACGGTGGCCTTGGACGGAGGCTGGCGGGTGTACTCGAGCGGTCCGGGCATCGCCTTCGGCCTGGTGATGCGCTCGTTCGTCGGGTTGAGCCGCGACGCCGGCTTCTGGCGCGTCGATCCGGTGATGCCCCGGACGCTCGACGGGCTGTCGATCGGCACGGCCGCGCTGGGCCGTCCGCTCGAGGTGTCCTACCGGATCGGTGAGCGCGGACACGGGGTCGGCGCACTCTCGTTGAACGGCGCGGCGCTGCCCTTCGAGCCGGAGCCGAATCCGCACCGGCGGGGTGCCGCCCGGGTGCCGCTTGCCGTGGTCGAAGCCCGCCTGCGGGACGGAGGCAACCGTCTGGTCATCGACTTGGGCTAGCGCGGGGCGCGCCGGCGGGCGGGTGTGGAACGGAGATCTTAAAAAAAGCGGCGCGGGTCGTTTTAAGTGAGGACCCGCGCCGCCGGGATATCGCACCGGCGGGGGAGTTGGCTGGCTTGCCGGCGCGAATGGCTCCTAAACCTGCTCTTTCGAGCGCGCCGCTCGTCGCAGCGCATGGGTTTCATAGTGCCAAAACGCTTCGGCTGAGGAGCGTACACTTTGTCACGCACAATTCAATTTTTTTCACTTGACAGGGTATTGGGTGCATCCACGGCCGTCGATCGGCCGCGGCGCAGCACGAGGTAGGCGGCCACGGCCACGGCCAGCGTGAGGCAGCTCGCCTGGAAGTCCTGCCGCAGCGCCGGCGTGAAGGCCATCGCGATCAGCACCGCCGCCATCGCGGCGATCGCGGCGTAGCTCAGCCAGGGGAACAGCCACATGGCGACCGCCGGGTGCGCCTCGCCGGCGCGCTCGCGGCGGCGGCGCAACGCGATCTGCGCGGCGGCGATGGCCATGTAGACGAACACGATGAGGGCGCCCGAGGAACTGACCAGGAAGTCGAAGACCGCCTGGCGCGCCTCGGTGGCGGCGACGATCCCCAGGATCCCGGCGACCGCGCCCATGAGCACCGATCCGACCGGCACGCGGCGGCGGTTCAATCGGACCAGCCACCGGGGCGCGTCGCCGCGATCGGCGAGGATGAACAGCACCCGGGAGCTGACGTAGAACGCCGAGTTCATGCACGAGAGCACCGCGGTCAGGATGATCACGGTCATGATGGCGCCGGCCCAGGGCACGTGCATGGCATTGAGCGCCAGGGTGAACGGCGACTCGCCCGAGCGCACGGTGTTCCACGGCACGACCGACACGATCAGGAACAGCGACAGCACGTAGAACACCAGGATCCGGCCGATCACCGCCGAACTCATGCGGGCCACGGCCCGCTCGGGCTGGGCGGACTCCGCCGCGGCGATGGTGGTGATCTCCGCGCCGGTCATGGCGAAGAACACGGTCGGCACCGCGGCCAGCACCGCGACCCAGCCGTGCGGGGTGAAGCCGCCGTAGTCGACCAGATTGCCGAAAGTCGCGCCGTGCGGGGCGGTCCAGCCGAAGGCGAAGGAGCCGGCGATGCCGATGAAGGCCAGGATGGCGGCCACCTTCACGGACGCGAACCAGAACTCGAACTCCGCGTAGGAACGCGCGGACATCAGGTTGACGCCGGTCATGACCGCCATCAAGCCGAGTCCGATCGGCAGCGGCGGCAGGGAAATCCACAGGCTGAGGATCTTGGCGCCGGCGATGGCCTCGACGGGGACCACCAGCACCCAGAAGTACCAGTACAGCCAGCCGACCACGAATCCGGCGCCGTTGCCGAGGCCCGCGCGCGCGAACTCGGTGAACGAGCGCACGCCCGGCAGCGCCGTGCTCATCTCGCCGAGCATGCGCATCACCAGCAAGATGAGCAGTCCGGTGATGGCATAGCTCAGGAAGCAGGCCGGTCCGGCCGCCAGGATCGAGGTGCTGCTGCTCACGAACAGCCCGGCGCCGATGATGCCGCCGATCGAGATCATGGCGAGGTGGCGGCCCTTCAACGAACGGCTGAGCTGATTGACGGCGTCCGGGGAGGCCGACGGGGTTTGGTTGATCATGAGTCTCTCAGTGATGCGCAGCGGCCGCCTGCGCGCGGTAAGCGATCCAGCTCTGGTCGATGAGGTAGGCGTGGATATCCTCTGCGTCC
>JAJXZV010000114.1 GCA_021779875.1 Pseudomonadota bacterium | reverse complement strand
CCTTGAGCGGCTCCTGCTGCGCCAGGCAGGCCGACATGATCTCGCGGAACAGGCGCACGATCTCCTCGTCGGGCAGCGGTCCCTCGTTGCGCTCGAGCGCCATTCTGAGCACCTGCGCCTCCCGCTCGGGCCGGTAGAAGTCCACCGCCCTGCCCGAGGCCGCCTTGGAGATGCCGACCCGCTGCGCGAGACCCGCGCGCTCGTTGAGCAGCGCCTGGATGCGCGCGTCGATGCCGTCGATGTCCTCGCGAATCTTCGCGAGGTCCACGCCCCGCGGCTTCGCGCCGGGCAGCGCGCGTTTCGTGGGGCGGGCCGCCGCCGGCTTCGCTTTGCGTTTCGCCATGGATTCAGCCCTTCGCGTGCCTGCGCTCGAAATCGCGCATGAATTCGATCAGTGCCTCCACGCCGGCGAGCGGCATGGCGTTGTACAGGCTCGCGCGCAGACCGCCGACCGCCCTGTGACCCTTGAGGTTCTGCAGTCCCGCGGCCGCCGCCTGCTCGAGGAAGGGCCCCTCGAGCGCCGGGTCCGCCAGCGTGAAGACGACGTTCATGCGCGAGCGGGCGTCGGGGGCCACGGGATTGCGGTACAGACGCGAGCCGTCGATGGCGGCGTACAGCCTGGCCGACTTGAGGCGATTGCGCTCGCCCATGGCCGCGACGCCGCCCTGGGCCTTCAGCCACTTGAACACCAGGCCCGCGAGATACCAGGCGAAGGTCGGGGGCGTGTTGAGCAGCGAGTGCTCGGCCTCGACGGCGGCGTAGTCGAACACGGCCGGGCAGCCCGGCCGCGCGCGGCCGAGCAGATCGCGCCGCACGATCACCACCGTGAGCCCCGACGGCCCGATGTTCTTCTGCGCGCCCGCGTAGATGAGGCCGAAACGCCGCACGTCCACGGGTTCGGACAGGATGCTCGAGGACATGTCCGCGACCAGGGGCACCGCGCCGCTCTGCGGCAGGTAGCCGAACTCGACGCCGCCGATGGTCTCGTTCGGCGTGTAGTGCAGGTAGGCCGCGTCCGGGCTCAGGCGCAGCTCCTCCTGGCGCGGCACCCGCACCGGGGGGCTGCCCGCCTCCGCCGCGACGTTCACCCGGCAGAACCTGCGCGCCTCGGCGATCGCCTTGCGCGACCAGTGGCCCGTATCGATGTAGTCGACGGTCGCGCCGGCCGCGGTCAGGTTCAGGGGTACGAACGAGAATTGCGCCGTGGCGCCGCCCTGCAGGAACAGCACCGCGTGGCTCGGCGGGATGCCGAGCAGGTCCCGCAGGTCCGTCTCGGCCTCGGCCGCCACCTGCATGAAGGCCTTGCCGCGGTGGCTCACCTCCATGACCGACATGCCCGAGTGCCGCCAGTCGAGCAGCTCGTCACGCGCCTGCTCGAGCACCTCGAGGGGGAGCGTCGCGGGGCCGGGCGAGAAATTGTGGACGCGCATCGGCCCGGCGGCGCTCATTCGCCCTCGGCGGCGTCGTCCGCGCCGATCTCGATGCGCTCGAGGCCGGACAGCTGATCGCCCTCCTCGAGGCGCATCAGCCGCACGCCCTGAGTGTTGCGGCCCACCACCGAGATGTCCTTCACCGGCGTGCGCACCAGGGTGCCGCTCTGGCTCATCAGCATGATCTCATCGTCCATGTGCACCAGCAGCGCCCCGACCATGCGGCCGTTGCGCTCGGTCGTCTGCAGAGCGATCACGCCCTGGCCGCCGCGGCCGTGCCGCGGAAACTCCTCGATCGGCGTGAGCTTGCCGTAGCCGTTCTCGGACGCGGCCAGAATGTAGCCGGAATCGGCCACGATGAGGGCGTTGACGCGCTGCTGCTCCTGCAGCTTCACGCCGCGCACCCCGGCGGCCTCGCGCCCCATGACGCGCACTTCGCTCTCGTCGAACCGGATCGCCTTGCCGCCGGTGGTGAACAGCAGGATTTCCTTGACGCCGTCGGTGATGGCCGCACCGACCAGCCGGTCGCCCGGCTCCAGGTCGATGGCGATGATGCCGTTCGTGCGCGGCCGCGAGAACGACGTGAGCGAGGTCTTCTTCACGGTGCCGAGACCGGTCGCCATGAAGACGAACTTGCCCTCCTCGAATTCCCTGATGGACAGCAGCGCGCTGATGCGCTCGCCCTCCTGCAGAGGCAGCAGGTTCACGATCGGCTTGCCGCGCGAACCGCGGCTCGCCTGCGGCAGCTGGTACACCTTCAGCCAGTAGAGCTTGCCGCGATCGGAGAAGCACAGCAGCGTGTCGTGGGTGTTCGCCACGAACAGCTTGTCGACGAAGTCCTCGTCCTTGACGGCGGTGGCGGCCTTGCCCCGCCCGCCGCGGCGCTGCGCCTGGTAATCGGACACCGGCTGCGCCTTCGCGTAGCCGCCGTGCGACAGCGTCACCACCACGTCCTCGGGCGAGATCAGGTCCTCCATGGTGAGGTTTTCGTGATCGCTGATGATCTCGGTGCGCCGGGCATCCGCGAAATTCTGGCGGACCGCCTCCAGCTCCTGCTTGATGACAGAGAGGAGCCGTTCGGGGCGCGCGAGGATGTCCGACAGGTCGCGGATCTGCACGAGCAGCTCCTCGAACTCGGCGACGATCTTGTCCCTCTCCAGGCCCGTGAGGCGGTTCAGGCGCATGTCGAGGATCGCCTGGGCCTGCACCTCGGTGAGCCGGTAGGCGCCCTCGATCAGGCCGAGGCGGATCGTCTCGCCGTCCGGCCGGGTGTCGATCGCACCGGCGCGCGCCAGCATCTCCGGCACGGCACCCGACGTCCAGGCGCGCGCCACCAGGGCGGCCTTCGCCTCGGCCGGCGACGCCGACGCCTTGATGGCCGCGATCATCGCGTCGATGTTCGCGAGGGCTATGGCGAGCCCCTCGAGGATGTGGCCGCGCTCGCGCGCCTTGCGCAGCTCGAACACCGTGCGGCGGGTGACGATCTCGCGGCGGTGGCGCAGGAACGCCTCGAGCATCTCCTTGAGGCTCAGGAGGCGCGGCTGGCCGTCGACCAGCGCCACCATGTTGATGCCGAACACCGTCTCCATGGAGGTCTGCGCGAACAGGTTGTTCAGCAGGATCTCGGGGACTTCGCCGCGCTTCAGCTCGATCACCACGCGCATGCCGTCCTTGTCGGACTCGTCGCGCAGCCCGTCGGAGGCGATCCCGTCGATCAGCTTGTCGCGCACCAGGTCGGCGATCCGCTCGATGAGCCTCGCCTTGTTGACCTGGTACGGCAGCTCGGTGATCACGATGG
>JAJXZV010000153.1 GCA_021779875.1 Pseudomonadota bacterium | reverse complement strand
ATGGAGAAGAGCCAGCGCGAGTACTACCTGAACGAGCAGATGAAGGCCATTCAGAAGGAACTCGGCGAGCTCGACGACGCGCCGAACGAGATCGGCGAGCTCGAGAAGCGCATCAAGGCCGCCGGCATGCCCAAGGAGGCGCGCGACAAGGCGAACTCGGAGCTCGCGAAGCTCAAGCTCATGTCGCCCATGTCGGCCGAGGCGACCGTGGTGCGCAACTACATCGACTGGCTGGTGAAGTCGCCGTGGAAGCGGCGCAGCAAGGTGCACCTGGACATCGGCGCCGCCGAGAAGGTGCTCGAGGCCGATCACTACGGGCTCGAGAAGGTCAAGGAGCGCATCGTCGAGTACCTCGCCGTGCAGCAGCGGGTGAAGAACCTGCGCGGCCCGATCCTCTGCCTGGTGGGTCCCCCGGGGGTCGGCAAGACCTCGCTCGGCCAGAGCGTGGCGCGCGCCACCAACCGCAAGTTCGTGCGCATGTCCTTGGGCGGCGTGCGCGACGAGGCCGAGATCCGCGGCCACCGGCGCACCTACATCGGCTCCATGCCGGGCAAGATCATCCAGAATCTCGCCAAGTGCGGGGTGCGCAACCCCCTGTTCCTGCTCGACGAGATCGACAAGATGTCGACCGATTTTCGCGGCGATCCGTCCTCGGCGCTGCTCGAGGTGCTGGACCCCGAGCAGAACGCGACCTTCAACGACCACTACCTCGAGGTCGACTTCGACCTGTCCGAGGTGATGTTCGTGTGCACCGCGAACAGCCTGAACATCCCGGCGCCGCTCCTCGACCGCATGGAGGTGATCCGCATCCCCGGCTACACCGAGGACGAGAAGGCGAGCATCGCCCGGCGCTACCTGCTGCCGAAGCAGATCAAGCAGAACGGCCTGAAGCCGGAGGAGCTCACGGTCACGGACGAGTCGGTGCTCGACATGATCCGCTACTACACGCGCGAGGCGGGCGTGCGCAACCTCGAGCGCGAGCTGTCCAAGATCGGGCGCAAGGCGGTCAAGCAGCTGCTCTTGAACCCGTCCGAGAAGAGCGTCACGGTGACCGGCAAGAACCTCGACGGGTACCTGGGCGTGCGCCGCTTCCGCTACGGCAAGGCCGAGGAGAGCGATCGCGTCGGCCAGGTCACCGGGCTCGCGTGGACCGAGGTGGGCGGCGAGCTGCTGTCGATCGAGGCCGCGGTGGTGCCGGGCAAGGGCAAGCTCACCCACACCGGTCAGCTCGGCGAGGTGATGCAGGAGTCGATCCAGGCGGCCATGACCGTGGTGCGCAGCCGCTCCTCGGTGCTCGGACTCGAGAACGAGTTCTATCAGAAGGCCGACGTGCACATCCACGTGCCCGAGGGCGCGACCCCGAAGGACGGCCCGAGCGCCGGCATCGGCATGTGCACGGCGCTGATCTCGGCGCTCACGAAGATCCCGGTGCGCTCGGACGTCGCCATGACCGGCGAGATCACGCTGCGCGGCGAGGTGCTGCCCATCGGCGGCCTGAAGGAGAAGCTGCTCGCGGCGCATCGCGGCGGCATCTCCACGGTGCTGATCCCGGATGAGAACACCAAGGATCTCGCCGAGATTCCCGAGAACATCAAGGAGAAGCTCGACATCCGTTCGGTCAAGTGGATCGACGAGGTGCTGCAGGTGGCCCTGACCCACACCCCGACGCCGCTCGCGGGCGCCGAGGCCAAGCCCAACCCGCCGATCGCGGAGGACAAGCCGCGGCGCAAGCCCGCGCGGGTGAAGAATCAGGTGCGGGCGCATTGATGGCGCGCGAAACACTAGCCAACCGCCGGTGGGTCGCGTACACTTTCGCGCCTCTTCCAGAGGGTGCGCAGCATCAGGGTGCTTAGCTCAGCTGGTAGAGCATCGCTTTTACACGGCGAGGGTCGGGGGTTCGATCCCCTCAGCACCCACCAGCATGCGGAGTGGTAGTTCAGCTGGTTAGAATACCGGCCTGTCACGCCGGGGGTCGCGGGTTCGAGTCCCGTCCACTCCGCCATTTCCTACACAGTGCGTTCCGCGCGGTCTTGGACAGAAGACCGCGCGGCCCGATGCGCGACGGCGCCGTCGGACGGTTTCTAGGAAGGTAGCCAGCATGCTGCAGACGATTCACGACAAGATCACCGGCTGGGTGGCGTACGTGGTACTGGGCGCCATCGCCCTGGTGTTCGTGCTCTGGGGAATCAACTGGACGCTCGGGACGCCGACCTACGCGGCCAAGGTCAACGGCCTGGAGATCGGCGCCAACGAGGTGCGCCAGGCGTACCAGCAGCAGCTCGCCCAGGCCGAGCGGCAGACGAACGGGGTGCTCGACGAGGCCCACCGCAACGAGCTCAAGACGCGCGTGCTCGACCAATACGTCAACAACGCCGCGCTGGTCACCCGCATGGACGATCTCGGCTACCGCGTGAGCGATGCCTCGCTGATCAGCGCCATGGCGCAGGTGCCGGCGCTGCAGGTCGACGGCCGGTTCGATCTGCAGCACGCGGTGGCGGTGCTGAAGGGCGAGGGCCGGTCGGTCGCCGAGATCGAGTCGCTGTTCCGGCGCGACTTGAAGGCGCGCCAGCTCGAGACCGCGCTCAGCGCCTCGAGCTTCGCGACCCCCGCCGAGGTCAAGCGCGTGCTCGCCCTGAGCAAGCAGCAGCGCGAGATCGCCTGGCTCACCCTGTCCGCGGAGCGCTTCGCCAAGGACGCGCCGCCGGCCGACGAGGCGGCCTTGAAGGCCTATTACGAGGCGCACAAGGCCGATTACCTGACGCCCGAGACGGTGGACCTTCACTACGTGGAATTGAGCCTCGCGGATCTCGCGGCCAAGGTGACCGTCGACGACGCCCAGCTCAAGGCCTACTACGAGGAGCAGAAGACCAAGACCCCCGAGCGCTTCACGCAGCCCGAGCAGCGGCGCGTGAGCCACATCCTGCTCGAGGTCACCGACCCCAAGCAGGACGCCGCGGTCAAGGCCAAGGCCGAGTCGATCCTGAAGCGCGCCCAGGGGGGCGAGGACTTCGCGAAGCTCGCCAAGGAGTTCTCGCAGGACCCGGGCTCGGCGGCGCAGGGCGGCGACCTCGGCTGGTCGGAGCGCAAGGCCTTCGTCGCGCCGTTCGCCGACGCGGCGTTCTCGATGACGCCGGGCGAGATCCGCGGACCGGTGAAGACGCAGTTCGGCTACCACGTCCTGAAGCTCGACGGCATCCAGCCGGCGACCACGAAGACGTTCGAGCAGGCCAAGGCGGACCTCG
>JAJXZV010000416.1 GCA_021779875.1 Pseudomonadota bacterium | reverse complement strand
GATGGCGATCGAGCCGGCGGCCGCCGCGCACGCGGCCGTGCGCCGCACCGACGCGCAACTGCAGGCGCTCGAGCGGGCGCGCGTGCGCGTGCGGCGGCGCGACGGCGACACGCCGGGCGCCGTGCAGGCGGTGATCGACTTCTTCACCACCGTGGCCGAGGCGAGCGGCAACCAGGTGCTGGCGCTCGCCCAGGCGCCGCTCAACCGGCTGCTCGCGCCGGCGCTCTCGCAGATCCTGGAGCGCGTGCCCCAGGCGCGCGACCGCATCGACCACGCCCAGGGCATGATCGCCGCCGCCATCGGCGCGAGGCACGCCGAACGGGCGCGCGACTGGATGGAAAAGCACATCCGCGACTTCAAGCGCGGCTACGAGATCGGCTTCGCGCGAGTCCTATAGGATCTGCGCGCGCTCGGTGTCCGCTCCGGACGGATCGTGCAGCCGGGTGCTGAAGGACACCAGCACCATGACCTGGTCGCCCGTGTTGCGATAGGCGTGCGCCACGCCCGGCGGAATCGTGAGCCGCCACGCCTGCCCCGCCGGAACGTCGAGCTCGCGCAGCACCTCGCCCTCGCGCAGGCGGACCCGGCAGGGCCCCACCACGGTGGTGGTCTCGACCGCCTCGCGGTGGACGTGATTGCCGCGAACCTCGCCGGGCCGGGTGAGCACCACGTGAACGTTCCTCTGCGCGGCGAGCTGCGCGTCGGTCAGGGGCTCGAAGAGGCTGCCGCGCGCATCGCAATGCGCGCTCAACACGTCGATCCGGGTGGCGCCCGCGTCCATGGCGCGATCATAGCCGAGGCGCAGCCGCCGCGGAGCGCGATTCACCACACCGAGGCTGAGTGCGGGTAGAATCCGCGCCTCCCTACCGCGGAATTTCAAGGGTCACGCGTGATGTTCTACGACAATCGGCAGTTCTACATCGACGGTCAATGGGTCGATCCGGTCGCACCGAAGGAATTCGAGGTCGTCAACCCGGCGACCGAGACCGTCGCCGGCGTCATCTCGATGGGCGGTCCGGCGGACGTCGACCGGGCGGTCGCCGCCGCGCGCCGCGCCTTCGACGACTACTCGCGCACCTCGCCGGCCGATCGGCTCGCGCTGCTCGAGCGGGTGCTGCTCGCGTACCAGGCGCATTACGACGAGATCGCGCGCGCGATCTCCGTGGAAATGGGCGCGCCGATCAATCTGGCCAAAGGGTCGCAGACGCGAATCGGCGTCGGGCACATCAGCGCCATGATCGAGGTGCTCAAGACCTTCGAGTTCGAGGAGATCCGCGGCGGCACGCGCCTGGTCCAGGAGCCGGTCGGCGTGTGCGCCCTGATCACCCCGTGGAACTGGCCCATGAACCAGGTGGCCGCCAAGGTCGTGCCCGCTCTCGCCGCCGGCTGCACGATGGTGCTCAAGCCCTCGGAGTATTCGCCGTTCAGCGCCATGCTGTGGGCGCGGGTGATGCACGAGGCCGGCGTGCCCGCGGGAGTCTTCAACCTAATCAACGGTGACGGCCCGAACGTGGGGGCGCCGCTCGCGGCGCACCGCGACATCGACATGGTGTCCTTCACCGGCTCGACGCGGGCCGGCACCGAGGTGGCCCGGAGCGCGGCCGCGACGGTCAAGCGAGTGCACCAGGAACTCGGCGGCAAGTCGCCGAACATCCTGCTCGAGGACGCCGATTTCGAGCGCGCGGTGCGCCACAGCCTGCTGCACGTGATGCAGAACTCGGGCCAGTCCTGCAACGCGCCGACCCGGATGCTCGTGCCGGCCGGCAAGCTCGCCGAAGTCGAGGCCATCGCCAAGCGGGTCGCGCAGACGGCCGTGGTGGTCGGCGATCCCGCCTCGGACAAGACCACGGTGGGACCCGTGGTGTCGAAGCTGCAGTTCGAGCGGGTCGAGGGCTACATCCAGAAGGGCATCGCCGAGGGCGCGCGGCTGGTGGTCGGCGGGCTCGGCCGTCCCGAGGGCCTCGCCAAGGGTTATTTCGTCAAGCCCACGATCTTCTCCGACGTGCGCAACGACATGACGGTGGCACGCGAAGAGATCTTCGGGCCGGTGCTGTGCATCCTGCCCTACCACGGCGAGGAGGAGGCCATCCGGATCGCCAACGACACGCCCTACGGGCTCGCGGCGTACGTGTGGTCGCAGGACAACGCGCGCGCGCGCCGCGTCGGCAGCCGCATCCGCGCGGGTCAGGTGGCGTTGAACGGCGCCTCGGGCGATATGAAGACCCCGTTCGGCGGCTTCAAGATGTCGGGCAACGGCCGCGAGTACGGCGAATTCGGCCTGCGCGATTTCCTCGAGGTGAAGGCCGTCATCGGCGTCGACGCCGCGTGAGGTTCGCGCGCGGCGGTGGCTGATACGCCCATCCTCGCCCTCGAGGGCCTGAGCAAGCGCTACCGGCGCGATCGGCCGCCGATCTTCGAGAACCTGCGCCTTGCGCTCGGCCGCGGCGACTACGTCGCCGTCATGGGCGAATCCGGGGTCGGCAAGTCGACCCTGCTGAATCTGCTGAGCGGCCTCGACCGCCCGGACGCCGGCCACGTGCTGCTCGACGGCGTCGACATCACGCGTCTCGACGACGACGCGGCCACGCGGCTGCGGCGCCGCGCCGTCGGCTTCGTGTTCCAGGCGTTCCACGTCCTGCCCTATCTCAGCGTCGCGGGCAACGTCGCGCTGCCGCTGGACCTGCTCGGCGTGACCGGCCCGCAGCGGGCGCAGCGCACGGCGGACATGCTGGCCGCGGTGGGCCTGGCCGATGCCGCCGGCCGCCTGGCGCGCGAACTTTCGGGCGGCGAGGTGCAACGGGTCGCGATCGCGCGGGCGCTGGTCCATCGCCCGAGGTTGGTGCTGGCCGACGAGCCCACGGGCAATCTCGATCCGCGCAACGCGGCGCAGATCCTCGGGTTGCTGCGTGATCAGGTCAAGGCCCACGCCGGAGCCGGCCTGCTCATCACCCATTCGCGCGCCGCCGCCGAGACCGCCGACCGCATCCTGGTGCTGGAAGCGGACGGCCTGCACCCGCCGGCGGGCGGCCGATGAACGCGCCGGCGGCGCCGCGGGTCGCGCTCGCCGCCTGGCTGATGCTGCTGCGCGCGCAGGCGCGCGAGCAGCCGCTGCGGCTCGCGGCCACGGTGCTCGCCATCGCCCTGGGCGTGGCGCTGGGCACGGCGGTGCACCTGGTCAACGCGGCCGCCTTGAGCGAATTCGGTGCGGCGGCCAAGCGTCTGCTGGGCGAGCCGGATCTAATCGTGCGTGGTCCGCCGGAA
>JAJXZV010000262.1 GCA_021779875.1 Pseudomonadota bacterium | reverse complement strand
TCGAGATCACGCCGAAGCGGCCAGGCATGAGGTTGGCGATGACCGCCTGACCCGCGAGCGGCGAGAGGGTCACGCCGTCGGACTCGTACTTCGGACAGGTGACGATCATGCCGGTGATGCCCTGGGACGCGGCGCTGATCGGGCAGGCGTTCTTGCCGGAGGCCGGATCGATGGTGCCGTCGAGGCTGTTCGACAGCGGTTGGTTGAACATGTCGTAGGTCATCTGGCCGGTGAAATCGCCGTTCTGCCCCATGGCATCCCAGAGATGGATCTGGAAGCCGCCCAGGCCCGGCTCGTTGGGCGACAGGATGTCCACGCCGCCGCCGCCGTCCTGTTCGCCGTTCAGCGGGAAGTCGTCCTCGAACACGAACACCGAGAGCTTGGCCGGCGGGTAGGGCGAGGGTTGCGTCAGCACCGTGACGCTGCTCGCCTGCACGCCGGTGTTCGGATCGACGCCGATCGGCGCGCCGCCCATGCCGTGGCCGCAGGTCGAGGTCGAGTTGGCGATTCCGCCGGTGGCGGTGCAGTTCGGACTGCCGCCGTAACCGGCGGCGAACGGGTTCGCGGAATCACCCGGCAGGACGGAT
Source organism: Pseudomonadota bacterium (assembly GCA_021779875.1). Taxonomy (GTDB): domain Bacteria; phylum Pseudomonadota; class Gammaproteobacteria; order Steroidobacterales; family Steroidobacteraceae; genus Bog-1198. Next base: position 2,677 of record JAJXZV010000262.1, on the reverse strand, counting down.
ATGTAGTAGCGCTTGGTCGGATCGAGCTGCACCTGGCTCGGATCCACCGCGGTCCTCTGGGAAGCGGTCGTGCGGCACACGCCGTTGCCCTGGTCGCATACCGCGGGCTGGCCGAGCACGGTCTGGCCGGCTTCGCAGGACAGCGGACCGGTGCAGCCCTGGGCCACGAACGGCATGTAGCTGGTGTGGAAGTTCACGCCGAGCGTCGGCACCACGCCGCCGGTGGTGATCAGGCAGGGCGACTGCTTGACGGTGCTTGGCGGCGAGGTGCCGTTGGTGGTGCAGTTCGGATCGACGTAGAGGGACCGGTCCTCCTCGATGATCCATCGATAGTCGGTGATCAGCGTCTTGTGGTCGCCGCCGTCGACCACGGACACCTTGACGCCGCTGCCCGAGGGGAAGATCACGGTGGCGGTCTGCGGGGCGCTCAGGGTGCCCTGCGAGTTCTGCGCCTGGAAGGTGAAGGTGTAGGTGCCGGCCCTCGGCGCGGTGGCGGTGAAGCCGCCGTTGGCGTCGCCGATCACGGTGAGCGCGCCCGCGGGCGCGATGCTGCCGACGTTGATCGTCAACGGGTAGCCCAGACCATCGACGGCGCCCGTGAGCAGTCCGGGGGTCTTGATCTCGAGATAGGTCGCGGTCTTGGCGGTGAAGGTCAGGCTGCCGAAGGACATGCCGGTCGCCGCCTCGACCGCCGCCGCGCCGAGCGTGACGGTGGCGCTGATGCCCGAGGAGCACACGCCGCCGGTGACCGTGCCGTTGGCGCAATAGCTGAATGAATCGGTGTTCGCCGTGCTGCCCGAGTTCGGGGTATAGGTGAAGGTGCCGTTCGGATTCAGGCTCACCGTGCCGGAGGTCGCCTGGCCGAGCAGCGTCACGCCGTACACGTTGAGGTCGTTGGCGATCACGCCCTTGGAGGCGTCGGTGACGGCGAACGGCTGCCCGGCCACCAGTGAGTTGTAGGTGTCGGCGTTGGCCGTGGCGGCGCCCAGCGTCGAGGCTCCCGGCGTGGTCGCGCCGTTGATGGCGATGTAGGCGAGCATGCCCGCGTCCCGGTCGATCGCGTTGCCAGACAGGCTGAGCTCGCGGTCGTAGACCGGCAGCGCCGTCGGCGCGGCGGCGCCGGCGGCCGGGGCGGCCGGCGCGTTCACCATGACGTCGTAGGTCTTGCCGGCGGCCATGAAGACTTCGCTCTGCACCCGCGGCAGGCCCGGCACGCGGTTGCCGTCCTCGGCGATCAGCGCGAAGCCCGCGATCGGCGCCGTGGCGGTGAGGCTGGTCGAGGAGTTCAGCGAGGTGGTCGCGCCCACGATCGAGGGCACGTGCATGTGCAGCCCGGCGTTGACCAGCCGCACCAGGACGTTGCCGGTGACCGTGCCGGTCGCGGTTCCGGTGGTCACCGGGAACAGCGAAGCGGCGGCGTGCGTCCGGTCGAACGCGACGCCGTTGAAGAGGTAATAGAGCGGCGTGTAGTTCACCGCCGGCGGATAGCACGCCGCGGCGCCGCCGCTGCAGGCGAACGCGCCGATCGACATCGAGGCGAGCAGCGAGCCGCCGCTGCCGGTGGCCGACACGAGGCTCACCGAGGGCGCGCTCGTGCATCCGAAGCCCGGGTTGGTGACGTTGACGGTGAGCCCGGTGATCGCGCCGGTGATCGGATCGACGCTCGAGACGCTGCCGGAGGCCGCCGGCGGCGCCAGGCACGTGCCGCCGCTCACCGTGAACGAGTCCCCGACCGAGTACTTGGTGCCGCCGGCGCCGATGGTCACGGTGTTGAGCTGGGCCTGCATGCTCTGGGTGGAGGTTTCGACGAAACCCGGCGAGTTCACGGCGGCCGACACCGCGGCGTTCTGCGCCGGGTCGATCTCGCTGAGCAGCAGCGGCAGCTCGGCGTTGTAGCTCACGGCGGCCTGAGCGCCCACCGCCGGATACGCCACGCCCGCGCCGGCCGTGCTCGGCGCAGTGGTGACCACCAGGATGCCGTACAGGCCCATCGGGCCCTGGATGGACGGATGGGTGCCCGACTCGATCAGGTACGTCCCCGGCTTGAGCGCCGGCGACGGCGTCGCGCAGCTCGGCCCCCAGCACGGGGCCGCCGGGCTGCCCGCGGCGGTGCCGCCGGCGGTGGCGCCGGCGGGGACCTCGAGCGCGAACGACTGCACGCGCGGCCCCTGCGGCGGCGGAGTGAAGTTGGCCCCGGTGTTGGCGGTCGGCCAGGTGACCCCCTGCGGCGCATGCGGCGGGCTTGCCACGGTGCTCGCGCTGCTGCCGAGGCCGCCCCCGAGCTGGCCGACGATGGTCAGCGAGGTCGGAATCAGATTCGCGATCGCCCCCGGAACGGCGGGCGTGAACGACAGGTTGTTGGTCAGGTTGATCTGCAGGTCCGTATTGGTGGGCACCGTGATCACCACCGGCGACCACATCGCGGGGTTGCCCGCGGCCGCGGGATTCAGCGGCGCGCAGGTCGCGGTCGATCCGGCCGCGGCGGTGCCGCAGCTGTAGCCCCACATCGGCACGGTGCTGCCGTCCGGCAGCGTGGCCGTCGCCGGTCCCGCCGTCAGGGAGATGACCTGCGGCGCGGCGAGCGCCGCACCGGCACCGGCCGCCATCACGGCTGAGGCCAGAGCGGAGGCGCGCAGGATCGACTGGAACGTGTTGGATCGCATCGCAGTTCTCCTGA
>JAJXZV010000321.1 GCA_021779875.1 Pseudomonadota bacterium | reverse complement strand
CAATTCCTTGAAACGATCACTTCACCGCCTGTTACTGCTCTTGTGCTTTACGGGGTCCTTCGCGGTCGGCGCGGCCGCGCCCGGCGACCCCGCGGGCGCCCTGAAGTTGCCGCCCGCGGCGGCGGCGGCGGTGCGCGGCATCGATCCCGAGCGCATCCGCGCGCACGTGCGCTTTCTCGCGGACGATCTGCTCGAGGGCCGCGGCACCGGCACGCGGGGCGGGGATCTCGCGGCCAAGTACATCGCGAACCAGTTCGCCCTGGACGGCCTGCAGCCCGCGGGCGACGACGGCGGATACCTGCAGAGGGTCCGGTTCATGGGCGTGCAGACGCTTCCGGCGACCACCGCGACTTTGCTCCCGCGGCAGGGCGCGCCCATCGAGCTGCGCCTGGGCGAGGACTGGGTGACCAACAATCAGACCCAGACGGACGGGGTCGACGTGGACGCACCGATCGTGTTCGTCGGCTACGGCATCGACGCCCCGGAGTTCGGCTGGAACGATTTCGACGGGGTGGACGTGCGCGGCAAGGTGCTGCTGGTCATCGTCAACGAGCCGCCGTCGAGCGACCCGAAATTCTTCAATGGCGACGCGCTGACCTATTACGGCCGCTGGACCTACAAGTACGAGGAGGCGGCGCGCAAGGGCGCCGTGGGCGCGCTGATCATCCACCGCACGGACCTCGCGAGCTACCCGTGGAGCGTCGTCAAGAGCTCGTGGAGCAACGAGCAGGCCTATCTGGCCGATGACCGCGATCCGAAGCTGCAAGCGGCCTCCTGGATCCAGCTCGACGTGGCGCGGCGGCTGTTCGCCGCCTCGGGTCTGCAGATCGACGAGATGATCGCGGCGGCCGGCAAGCGCGGCTTCAGGGCGCGCGAGCTGCCGGCGCGATTCAAGGCGCACGTGGTCAGCAAGGTGCGGCACTTCGAATCCTACAACGTGGTCGGCGTGCTGCCGGGCGCCAAGGCGCCGGGGCAGGCGGTGATGTACTCCGCGCACTACGACCACCTCGGGATCGATCCGACCCTGGCGGGCGACCAGATCTACAACGGCGCCGTCGACAACGCGACCGGCTGCGGCATCCTGCTCGAGCTGGCCCACGCGTACGCCACCGCCCGCGCCGCCCCGCCGCACCCGGTGTATTTCGTCTCGGTGACCGCGGAGGAGAAGGGGCTTCTCGGCTCGGGCCACCTCGGCAAGCACCTGCCGGTGCCGGCCCGCCGCATGACGCTCGATCTCAACTTCGACGCGGTGCCGCCGATCGGCGTGCCGGAATCGGTGAGCGTCACCGGCGCGGAGCGCACGTCGTTCTTTCCGGTGGTCGAGAGGACCGCCAAGGCCTTCGGGTTCGACATCCAGCCCGACGCCGAGCCGGGCGCCGGCCATTATTACCGCTCGGACCACTTCAGCCTGGCGCGCGCCGGCGTCCCGGCCTTCTCCATCGGCACCGGCGTGAAGTTCGCGGGCCATTCGGTCGAGTGGGGCAAGGCGCAGCGCGAGGAGTACACGGCCAAGCACTACCACCAGCCGAGCGACGAGTATTCGCCCGCCATGGACTTCGCGACGGACGCGGCGCTCGCCCGGTTCGGCTTCGCCCTGGGCTGGCAGGCGCTCTCGGCCCCGCGCAGCGTCGAATGGCTGCCCGGCGACGAGTTCGAGGCTGCCCGGGTGGGCGGCGCCGCGAAGTGACCGGGCTCACCGCGGTTTCGATTCCGCGGCGACGAGGTGCAGCGAGACGGCGGCGAACACCACGGCGCCGCCGATCAGCGTGCTGCGGCTGGGAATCTCGCGGAACGCGAGCCAGACCCAGAGCGGCGCGAGCGGGGCATCCAGCGCGCCGATCAGGGCGGTCTCGATCGGCGGCAGCCGCCGGGCGCCCATGGTGAACAGCGGCAGACCGATCACGAAATTGACGATGCCGAACAGCGCCAGCAGCCCGAGGTCGCGGCCGCCGACGGCGAGCGGCGAGCCCATGGGCCAGCAGAGCACGCCGCTCAGCAGGGAGGACAGGCAGGCGGTCAGCAGGATCGGCACTTCCGGGAAATTGCGCGCCACCACCATGGTCACCGCCATGGTGGCGGTCATGCCGAACGCCAAGGCGTCGCCCAGCAGTCCGCCCCGGCCGCCGAAGCCGACCATCACGGCGACCCCCGCGAGGGCCACCAGGCTCGCGAACAGGGCGCGCGCGCTCGGCCTCTCGCGCAACGCCCACCACCCCAGGGCCGCGGCCAGGAACGGCGCGGTCGCGTAGATCACGGCGACGTTCGCGACCGACGTGTGCCGCAGGGCCGAGAGGTAGAAGACCATGCCCGCGGCCGACTGGACCACGAACAGCCAGCCGACCCAGCCCATGCTGCGCAGCATGGACCAGGCGCGCCGCTCGGGCAGAAAGGGCATGAGGAGCGCGAGGCCCAGAGCGCCGAAAATGCCCCGCCAGGCGAGCATGGTCCAGCCGTCGACGTGGATCGAGCGGGTGAACAGGCCGCCCAGGCTCCACGCGACGGCGGAGGCGGTCACCAAGGCGAATCCCAAGCGATGGCTGGCACGGCTCATCGACGCAGTGGTCCTCGAGGCGGGTGGGGTCGGCGGGCGGCGCGCATTGTGCCACGCGGACCCCGTTGGACATAAGGCCGCCGGACCGTCATTGCGTGCGCCGCGTCCTATCGGCGCCGCGTTCGGGACCGCTACGCTCCGTTGCGACGATCGAAACCCCTGGCAACGCCGCAATCCCTGGAAGCCGCCATGACCGACGACTCGCTGACGAACACCTTTCGGATCGATCTGCCGCAGGATCTGCTGATGGAGTCCGCGCGGACACCCGCACCGCGCCACGAACGGCTCGGCGTGGAGGGCTGGCGCACCTCGTGGCTGTCGCGGCTGCTGGAACTGCTGGCCGGCAGGGATTGATCGCGGCCAGGCACTGATCGCGGCACTTAAGTCAAATCGCGGCGTGGCGCCGCCGCCGGCGCATTACCATGGGCATCGGAGGGCTCTGATGCGACTGGCGCGCCCGGTATACGAAACGCTTCCCTACGCCTATGCGTGCATCGGCGCCGCCGCCGTGTGCCTCGCCTATTTGGACCCGGAAGGGCCCGGGTCGGTGGCCGCCTTGATCATCGGTTTCGCCGCGGAGACGGCGGCGCTCACCATCATCCTGCGCCGCCGCGACTATCGTGCGCTCAGCCGGGAATACACGAGCGAGACCATCGAGCTGCCCTCCTCGCTCGAGGGCTGAACGCCGTTCACAGCTTCTCGACCACCTCGGTGTCCTGCGGGTCGGCGGCATGGCGCGCGCGCGGCGCGCGCTCGTCGATGTACATGAGCTCGTGTTGTCCGACCTGGACCACGTCGCCGTCGTTCAGGTTGTGGCGGCGAACCCGCTTCGAATGCACGTAGATCCCGTTGGTGCTGTTCAGATCCTCGATGAGGCACGAGTCGGGCTTGGTCACGATCTGGCAGTGATGCCGGCTGATGAATTTGCTGTCGATCTGCAGATCGTTGTCCGGCGTGCGGCCGATGATCAGCCTACCCGGGTGCAATTCGCGCTCGATCACCGTCCTGCCCTCGTGCGCCAGCAGAATCCTGCCGACGGGATGCGAACCCGAGGCGGTCGGCGGGACACGGGGCTCGAGATTCTGCACGTGCAGGCGGTTGGTGCGCGAGGTGTACTCGACCCACTGCAATTCGCGAATCGCGGCGTCGAATTCCTCCCGGCCGACCGTGTCCCGGTCGGAGCCGAAGGCCGCCATCAGGCAGGTGTCGCACAGGGTGTTGATGAGGCGCGGGACGCCGCCGGTGTATTGGTAGATCGACGGATAGAGGTCCTCGGCGAAGATGCGCCGGCCCTGGGATCCGGCCACCTCGAGCCGGTGATCGATGTAGGCGGCGGTCTCCGCGCGGGTCAGCGCCGTCAGGTGAAAGCGCAGCCGCACCCGCTGCGTGAGCTGGGTCAGGTCCGGCGAGTCGAGTTTGTCGTTCAGCTCCGGCTGGCCGGCCAGGATGATGCGCAGCGCCTTCTCCTTGGTGGTCTCGACGCCCGACAGCATGCGGATCTCCTCGAGGACGCGGTTGCTCAGGTTCTGGGCCTCGTCGACGATCAGCAGCACCTTGCGGCCGCTGGCGTGCTGCTCCATCAGGAATTGGTTGATCGTCGCCAGCACCTCGGGCTTGCGCATCTCGAAGGGCGAGAAGCCGAATTGCACGAGCACGGTCTGCAGAAAGGCCGTCGGCGACAGCTGCGTCTGGTTGATCTGCGCGACCACGACGTCCGGCTGGAGTTCGCGCAGGAAGGTCTCGATGAGCGTGGTCTTGCCCGCGCCGATCTCGCCGGTGATCACGACGAAGCCGTCGGTGAACCAGATCGTCGACTCCATGTACGCCTTGGCGCGCGCATGCTGCTTGCTCAAGTACAGGAACTGAGGGTCCGGGCTGAGCCGGAACGGCAGTTCCTGCAGCTTGAAGAGCTCTAGATACATCGCGCCAATCCATCCGGCGGGCTGGCCGCCCGCGGTTGCGGGATCACGATCAGGTCCACTCCACGAATCTTAGCGCATGCATGAGCGCCTGGCCGCGATCTTTGGCCCGCCCGGCCAGGATCGTGCAGTGCCCGAGCTTGCGCCCGGGCCGCGGCTGCTTGCCGTAGTCGTGAAAGGCGAGGCCCTCGATGCGCAGCATCCGCGCGCGATCCGGCATGCTGCCGATGAAGTTGATCATGGCCGCGTGCCCGAGGGGCCGCGTGCTGCCGAGGGGCAGTCCGCAGATGGCGCGCACGTGATTCTCGAACTGGCTGGTCACGCAGCCCTCGATGGTCCAGTGTCCCGAGTTGTGCACCCGCGGGGCCATCTCGTTGGCGACCAGTCTGCCGTCGACCACGAAGAACTCGATGGCGAGGACCCCGACGTAATCCAGCGCCTGCATGACGCGCTTGAGGTGGGCCCGGGCGCTGCGCTCCAGGGCCGCGCCGGCGAAAGGGGCCACGGTGTGGCGCAGGATCCCGCCCGAATGGGTGTTGGCCGCCAGCGGATAGTAGACGATGTCCCCGGCCACCGAGCGGGCGCCGATGATCGACACTTCGCGCGAAAACCTCTGGAAGCGCTCGTAGATCAGGCCGGCGCCGCCGATGCGCGACCACGCGAGATCCACGTCGTCCAGGGTGCCGATGACGAACTGGCCCTTGCCGTCGTAGCCCATGCGCCGAGTTTTGAGAATGCCGGGCAGCCCGAGCCTGCGAATGGCGGCGAGCAGCTGCGCCTCGCTGTCGACCGCGGCGTGCGGCGCCACCGGTATGCGCAGGCGGGAGAACAGGGCCTTCTCGGTCAGCCGGTCCTGCGAGGCCTCCAGCGCGGCACGGGGCGGCCGGATGGCGGTGACCCGCTCGAGCGGGGCGAGCGCGGCGCCGGAGATGTTCTCCCAGTCGAAGGTGACGACGTCGCTGCCCGCCGCCAGCTCCGCGAGCCGCGCCGGGTCCTCCAAATCCCCGAGCAGGATCGGCGCCACCTGCGCGCCCGGGGCGTCGGCGGCGCGGTCGAGGAAGGTGCAGCGGACCCCGAGCGGATAGCCGGCGAGAGCCATCATGCGCCCCAGCTGTCCGGCACCGACGATGCCTACGCGCAACGGCTTCAAGGCTGACGCGGGTCCGGCTTGGCGAGCACCGCATCGGTCTGGGCGGCGCGAAAGGCGTCCAGCGCGGCGCGCACGGCGGTGGACTCGACCGCGAGAATCGCGGCCGCGAACAGGGCGGCGTTCTTCGCGCCCGCGGCGCCGATGGCGAACGTCGCCACGGGGACGCCGCCCGGCATCTGCGCGATCGACAGCAGGGAATCGAGGCCGTTCAAGGCCTTGGATTGCACGGGTACGCCGAGCACGGGAACCGAGGTCTTCGCGGCGATCATGCCTGGGAGGTGCGCGGCGCCGCCCGCGCCGGCGATGATCACCTTCAGGCCGCGGGCGCGCGCCGAGGCCGCGTACTCGAACATCAGGTCCGGAGTCCGGTGGGCCGAGACCACCCGCACCTCGTGCGCCACGCCCAGGGCCTCGAGGGTCTGGGCGGCGCCCTGCATCGTGTCCCAGTCGGACGAAGATCCCATCACGATTCCGACGGCGGCGTTCATGGGCGGCTAGTCTACCAAAGCCGATTCGAACAGCCGGCGCACGAACGCAAATAGTTCGCGCGACGCCCTGCTGCCCCGCCCTTCGGCCGCCTGCCCCGCGGCCTGGTCGAGCAGATCCTGCAGCACCGTCCGGTCCGCACCCGGGTGCGCGCTCAGCAGCTCCTCCACGGCCGTCCCGGGTTCCGCCAGCAGCCGGTCCCGCCAGCGCTCGATCTCGTGGAAGCGGCGCACGTCGGCGTCGTGCCGCCGCTTGCGGTCGGCGAGCTGGGCGAGCACCGGCTCGGGGTCGATCTTGCGCATCAGCTTGCCGATGTACTGCCGCTGCCGCAGCTGGGCGCCGTGCGAGGTCAGGCGCTTGAGCTCCAGCAGGGCCGCGTGCAGGCTCTCCGGCAACGCCAGTGCCGCCAGCTGCTCCTCCGGCAGCGCCGCGAGCCGGACGCCCAGATCCTGCAGCCCGGTCGCCTCGCGTTTGCGCGCACTTTTGCTCGGCCGCCCCTCGTCGGCCTGCGGATCCGCCTTCTTCATGCTCCCAATGCTACACCCGGGACCGGTAGAATCGCAGGCTCGACGCGCCGAAGCGCGCCACGGAGAAGACGATGACCGTCGTGCACAGCAAATCGCCGCGCCTCGCGCCGCGGGATCTAGAGTCGATCATCGAGTGCGCACTCGAGGCGGCGCGCGAGCGCGGCGCCTCGCAGGCGGAGGCCGGGGTGAGCCAGGACACGGGGCTGTCCGTGGGCGTGCGGCTCGGCGAGGTGGAGACCCTCGAGCACCAGCGAGACCGCAGTCTCGGGGTGACGGTGTATCTGGGGCAGCGCAAAGGGTCGGCGAGCACGGCGGACTTCTCCGTCGACGCGGTGCGCGAGACCGTCGCCAAGGCCTGCAGCATCGCCCGGTTCACGGCGGAGGACGCGTGCGCGGGGCTCGCCGACGCCGAGCTGATGGCGCGCTCGCCCGCGGATCTCGACCTGAGCCATCCCTGGGACGTCACGGCCGAACGCGCGATCGAGATCGCCAAGACCTGCGAGGCGGCGGCGCTCGCCGAGGATGCACGCGTCAACAATTCGGAGGGCGCCTCGCTCGCGACCCATCAGGGGCTGCACGTCTACGGCAATACGAATGGCTTCATCGGCGGCTATCCGACCACCGCGCACACCTTGAGCTGCGTGGTGCTGGCCGGCTCGGGGGACGAAATGCAGCGCGACTACTGGTACAGCAGCGCGCGCGACTGGCGTGAACTCGAGGATCCGCAGGAGATCGGACGGGAGAGCGCCCGGCGCACGGTCGCGCGGCTCGGCCCGCGGCGGCTCGGCACCCGGCGATCGCCCGTGCTGTTCGCCCCGGAGATCGCGCGCGGGCTCGTGGGGCATTTCGTCGCCGCGATCCGCGGCGGCAGCCAGTACCGCCAATCCTCCTTCCTCCTCGGCAGCGCGGGCCAGCAGGTCTTTCCCGCCGGATTCTCGATCGCCGAGCGGCCGCACATCCCGAAGGCGATGGCGAGCGCGCCCTTCGACAGCGAGGGGGTCGCCACACGGGACCGGGAACTGGTCGCGGACGGGGTGCTGACCGGATACATACTGTCGAGCTATTCGGCGCGCAAGCTGGGGCTGCGCACCACGGGCAACGCCGGCGGCGCGCACAACCTGGTCGTGCGGCCGACCCGCACCGGCGGCCTGCCGGCGATGCTCGCGCGCCTCGACACCGGGCTGTTCGTGACGGAGTTGATGGGCCAGGGGGTCAATGCGGTCACCGGGGACTACTCGCGCGGCGCGGCCGGATTCTGGGTGCAGGGCGGCGTCATCCGGCACCCGGTTGCCGAGATCACCATCGCAGGGAACCTTCGCGACATGTATCGCGCCGTGGTGGATGCGGGGGACGACGTCGACGTCAGAGGCGGCACGCGCGTCGGCTCGATCCTGGTCGCCGAGATGACCATCGCCGGCGAATAGGCGCCCGGACGCGCTCAGCCGGCGGCGAGCAGATGCGCGAGCGAGCGGCCGGCCAGCCGCGCGCTCGCCGACTCCTCGACGGCGGCCATCACCGCATCGGCGGCCTCCGGAATGCGCGGCGAGAGGAGCGAGGGACCCCGGCTCGGGGCGCGCACGGCGCCGAGGACGTCGCCGAGCAGGATGCTCTCGGGCGCCCGCGCCGGCAGCCACCGCTCCTTGTCCGCGCCCACCACCAAGCCTTCCCGCTCGAGCGCCGCGAGCACGGAGTTCATGGCCGTGACCGGCACGTCGAGCTCGGCGGCCAGCCGCCCGCCGGTCCACAAGGAGCCCCCGCCGGCGTAGCTGCGCGCGAGCAGGACCATGACGCCGAGTGCGGCCCGCTCGCGCTGCCGGCCGACCAGATCCGTGGAGCCCTGACCGTAGCGCAGGCAGTGCGGATACTGCACGTAGAAGGCGAGCTGTGCGCCGATGAACAGGATCAGCCAGCTCAGGTACACCCAGATCAGGGTCGTCAACACGATCGCGAAGCCGGTGTACACGGCCACCATGTGCGAGGAGTACACGAGAAAGGCGGTGAACAGCCGGCCGACCAGGCCCCAGATGATGCCGCCGGTCACGCCGCCGACGAGCGCCGCCCGCGGCTCGACCCGGGTGTTGGGAATGAAGAGGTACATCGAGGTGAACACGGCGCTCACGACGACGTAGGGGACGAGGTGTCCGAGGACGGCCGCGGCCCACGCGAGCGGCGGCACCGCGCCGAGCCATCGTCCGAACGTGCTGTGCGCCGCCGATCCCAGCAGGCCGATCGCCGCGGCGAACAGGATCGGGCCGAGGATCATCACGCTGAGGTATTCGGTGAACCGCCGTCCGAGGCTGCGCGGGCGCTCGACGCGCCACACCGCATTGAAGCTGGTCTCCACCTTCTCGATGGTCGAGATCACCGTGTACAGGAGGAACGCGAGCCCGATCGATCCCAGGACGTCGCCGCGCATGTTGGCGACGAATTGCAGCACACCGCCGGTGAGCTCGTCGGCGGCGCTGCCCATGGGGCGGAAGAATTCGTGCAGGAGGTATTCCAGGTTGGCGCGCGCGCCGAGCCCTTTGAGCACGGAAAAGCTGAGCACCAGCAGCGGCACGATCGATAGGAGGGTGGTGTACGCGAGGCTGGTCGCGCGCACGCCGAGATCGCCGGTCAGCCAATCCCGCAGCACGGCCGCCGGGTAGCGCAGCACGCGCAACACCGGCCCCCAGGGCCGGGTCATGGTGCGCGACTCTCGAAACAGGCGATCTTGCAGCCGTTCCACCCAGGAGGCCATGAGGCGAGCCTTACACGCGCCCATCGCGATGGCAAGATCCGGCAGCGGCGCCGGCGCTCCGGCCGTCACGCCGTGAGCAGGCTCGCGACGCGCCGGTAGTTCTCGCTCGTGCGCGCGATGACGTCCGGCGGAAGGTGCGGGGCGGGCGGCTTCTTGTCCCAGTTGAGCGATTCGAGGTAGTCGCGGACGAACTGCTTGTCGAAGCTCGGCGGACTGCCGCCGGGCTTGTAGGAGGCCACCGGCCAGAAGCGCGACGAATCCGGCGTGAGCACCTCGTCGATCAGCAGCAGGTTTCCGGACCGGTCGACTCCGAACTCGAACTTGGTGTCGGCGATGATGATGTCGCGCGAGCGCGCGTACTCCGCGGCGAAGCGGTAGATCGCCAGCGAGGTACGGCGGACCTCGGCCGCGTGATCGCGTCCCAGGAGCTTCACGATGGCGTCGAAGTCGATGTTCTCGTCGTGCTGCCCCGCGGGCGCCTTGGAGGCGGGCGTGAAGATGGGCTCGGGCAGCCGGTCGGCCATCTTGAGGCCGGCGGGCAGGGCGATTCCGCAGACGGCGCCGGTCTTGAGATAATCCTTGTACCCCGATCCGATCAAGTAGCCGCGCACCACCGCCTCGACCGGCAGGGCGTTCAGCTTCTTCACCACCATGGAACGGCCGACCAGCGGCGCTCGCTCGGCCGGATCGGTGACCACGTCCTCGAGGCGCAGATCCGACAGGTGGTTCGCGATCATGGACCGGGTCTTCGCGAACCAGAACAGGGAGACCTTCGTCAGCACCTCGCCCTTGTGGGGAATCGGATCGGGAAGCACCACGTCGAAGGCGGACAGCCGGTCGGTGGTCACGATCAGCAGGTGATCCGCATCCACGTCGTAGATGTCGCGCACCTTGCCCTGGTGGATCCTGCGCAAGCCGCGGATGCGCGATTCGAACAGGGCCGTGGTGGGCGCGGGGGGTGGCGGGGGCCTTTCCATGCGTGCGTGACCTGCCGACTGCTAACATTGCCGGGTGAAGGCCGGCGATTGTGGCGGGGCGGACGGATTAGGTCAACGCGGATGGCTTGGAAGGGCAAGTTTTTCGGGGCATTGATCGGCCTGCTGACCACCCACAGCGTCTGGGGCGCGGTGGTGGGCGCCGTCGTCGGGCATTTCTTCGACCAGGCTCCGGCGCTGTCCGACCGCGTTCGAGGGGACGATCGCGCGGCGGCGCCGATCGCGGCGACGTTCTTTCGCACGACCTTCGAACTCATGGGGCACGTGGCGAAATCCGATGGCCGGGTGTCGGAGTCCGAGATCGACGCCGCACGCGGACTGATGAGGGACCTCGACCTCGGGGCCGAAGAGGTGAACGCCGCCATCGCCTGCTTCCGTGCCGGCAAGGCCGCCGGCTACGACGCGGACGCCGCGGTGCAGGCGCTGCGCGCGGCCTGCGGGTCGCGTCACGACCTGATGCAGGCGTTCATCGAGCTGCAGCTGCGCGCGGCGCTCGCCGGGAACGGCATCTCGCCGCCGGCCCGCACCATCCTGCGGCGGGTCGCCGAGCGGCTCGGCATCTCCGGGCTCGAGTTCGCGCACGCCGAGGCGATCGTCCGGGCGCGCCAGCGCACCCGCGGCGCGTACGGCCCGCGCGGGACGGTGCGGGAGCGGTCGCTGGCGCAATGCTACGAGGAGCTCGACGTCCCGGCCGGCAGCAGCGACCAGGAGGTCGTCAAGGCCTATCGCCGCCAGATGAGCCGGAATCACCCGGACAAGCTGGTGGCCAACGGGCTGCCCGAGTCGATGGCGCAGATCGCGAAGGAGAAGACCCAGCGCATCCAGGAGGCCTACGAGGCGATTCGCGGCGCACGCGGCATGCGCTGACGCCTTGGTATACGATAAGGCATGGACGTCGTCATCGCTCCCTCGATCCTCTCCGCGGATTTCGCGCGCCTGGGCGCCGAGGTCGAATCGGTGCTCGCCGCCGGGGCGGACTGGGTGCACTTCGACGTCATGGACAACCACTACGTGCCGAATCTCACCATCGGACCGCTGGTGTGCGAGGCCTTGCGCAAGGCGGGCATCAAGGCTCCGATCGACGTGCACCTCATGGTCTCGCCGGTCGATCGCCTGGTGCCGGACTTCGCCAAGGCCGGCGCCACGTACATCAGCTTCCATCCGGAGGCGACCCAGCACGTCGACCGCACCATCCGCCTGATCCGCGAGAGCGGCTGCCGCCCGGGCCTGGTGTTCAATCCGGCCACGCCGCTCGACTGGCTGGACTACGTGATCGAGGAGATCGATCTGATCCTGTTGATGTCCGTCAACCCGGGCTTCGGCGGGCAGAAATTCATCCCGCGCGTGCTCGGCAAGCTTGCGCAGGCGCGTCGACGGATCGATGAGGTCGGACGGCCCATACGTCTGGAGATCGACGGCGGGGTGAAGGTGGACAACGTGGCCGAGATCGCCCGGGCGGGTGCGGATACCTTCGTGGCGGGCTCGGCGATTTTCGAGAGCGCCGACTACCAGGCCACGATCAGGGCGATGCGCGAGCGGATCGACGCCGGCCGCCGGCGCCCCTGAGCCCGGTTCGCCGGACTAATCCTCGTCGTCCTCGTCATCGTCCTCGTCGTCGGGGGGCTCGGTGTGCGTGCCCTTGCCGGCGGCGCCCGCCTTGACCGGTACCACCAGGGGACGGGTCTTCACCTTTGGACGCGCATTGAACACCACGATGGTCTTGCCGGTCGCGCGCAACAGACCCTGTTCCTCGAGCACCTTCAGCACGCGTCCGGCCATCTCGCGCGAGCACCCGACCAGGCGCGAGAGCTCCTGGCGGCTCACCTTGATCTGCATGCCTTCCGGATGGGTCATCGCATCGGGCTCGCCGCACAGATCCATGATCGCGTGCGCGACGCGCCCGGTGACGTCGACGAAGGCGAGGTCGCCCAGCTTGCGATTGGTCCGGTCCAGGCGCGTCGCCAGCTGCGTGGCCAGCTCGAAGATCAGGCCGGGGCTCTCCGCCGCGATCTGCCGGAAGCGCGGATAGGTCATCTCCGCCAATTCGGATTGCTGACGGGTGCGCACCCAGGCGCTGCGGGTGGGCTGTTCGTAGAACAGACCCATTTCACCGAAGAACTGGCCCTTGTTGAGGTAGGCGAGCACCATCTCGTTGCCATCCTCGTCCTCGATCATGACCTCCACCGAGCCGCTGATGATGTAGTACAGGATGTCCGGCAGGTCGCCGGCGTGGATGATCACCGTCTTGGAGGGAACCGTGCGTATTCGGCAGTAGCTCAGGAAGCGATTGATTGCCGGGATGTCGCTTAAGGTCTTGGCGCCCTCTTCCATGATCTCTCCCTACGCTGATGGACTGCGCTAATTGCGCGCACTGGCGCACGTTTTATTACATAAGCCCTGGTATCGCAAGCACTAACCGGTCGCCGCCCAAGGCCGGGCGCACGCGCGCGCAGCTAGAGGAGGTAGGAGGATCGCGTCATCAACCACCCGCACGCGCGCATCAAAGAGCGGACGGGCGGCGGCAGCGGCCGGCCGCCGAGCGCCGCGGCC
>JAJXZV010000397.1 GCA_021779875.1 Pseudomonadota bacterium | reverse complement strand
TCATGCGCTGCTGGGCATCGACGAATTGCGGGTTTTCGACGTCGACCCGCGCGCGAGCGCGAAGCTGTGCCGCAATCTCGCCGCCTATCCGGGGCTGCGCGTGATCAGGGCGGGCAGCGTGGGCGAGGCGGTGCGCGGGGCCGACATCGTCACCACCGTGACGGCCGACAAGCGCCGCTCGGTGGTGCTGGACGCCGGCATGGTCGAGCCGGGTATGCACCTGAACGCGGTCGGCGGCGACTGTCCCGGCAAAACCGAACTGGCCCCGGCCGTGCTGGACGCGGCCCGCGTGGTGGTGGAGTTCGAAGCGCAATCGCGCATCGAGGGCGAAGTACAGCAAATGCCGGCTGATTTTCCCGTCACCGAACTGTGGTCGGTACTCACCGGCGCCGCGCCCGGGCGTACCTCGGCGCAGGAGATCACCCTGTTCGATTCGGTCGGGTTCGCGCTGGAAGATTTCTCCGCGTTGCGCTATCTTGATGCCCATTTGGGACACGGCTTTCATCAATCGATCGACTTGATTCCGGCGCCGGCCGATGCCAAGGATCTGTACCGCATCGCGCTGGGCAGGTCGACGATCGCTTCCGTGCCGCGCGCGGCACGCGCCAATGCCTGACGGCGAGGAGGTTTGTCGCACGATGACCAAGACGATTCGCCTGATCGGCGCGCCGACCGATATCGGCGCCAGCCTGCGCGGCGCCTCGATGGGCCCGGAGGCGCTGCGTGTGGCCGGCCTGCCCGAGGCGCTCGCGAGGAGCGGCCGGCGGGTGGTCGATCGCGGCAACCTGGGCGGTCCGGCGAATCCCGGCCAGACGCCGGCGGACGGCTTCCGGCACCTGGCGGAGGTGACGGCCTGGTGTCGGGCGGTGCACGCGGCGGTCTACCGCGAGCTCGCCGAAGGCTCGCTTCCGATCCTGCTGGGCGGCGATCACTCCTTGAGCGTCGGCTCGATCTCGGCGGTGGCGCGCCACTGCCGCGAGGGCGGCCGGACGCTGCGGGTGCTGTGGATCGACGCGCACGCGGATTTCAACACGCGCGAGTTGAGCCCGAGCGGCAGCTTGCACGGCATGCCGCTCGCCTGCCTGTGCGGCTTCGGCCCACCCGAACTCGTCTCGCTCGGCGGCGCCGCGCCCGCGCTCGCCCCGCAGGCGGTGCGCGAAATCGGCATTCGCAGCGTCGACCCGGGCGAGCGTCGCTTCGTGCACGAGCAGGAGCTCGAGGTCTTCGACATGCGCTTCATCGACGAGTTCGGGATGCGGCGGGCGATGGAGCTCGCGCTCGACGGGGTGGACGCGAACACGCACCTGCACGTGAGCTTCGACGTGGACAGCCTCGATCCGGAGATCGCGCCCGGCGTCGGCACCACGGTGCCCGGGGGGCTCAGCTACCGGGAGGCGCAGCTGTGCATGGAGATGATCGCCGACACCGGCCGGTTCGCCTCGCTCGACATCATGGAATTGAATCCGGCCCTCGACGTGCGCAACCGCACCGCGGCGCTCGCCGTGGACCTGGTCGAGTCGCTGTTCGGCAAGAGCACCCTGATGCGCAAATCGGCGCCGGCGGCGCCTGCGCGGCCGCCCGCGGCCGTATAATGAAAACCTTTTGAGGAAGAACCTCATGGCTGCCGATCCGAAGGAATCACCCGCCGACGCGGCGGCGGTGCGCCGCGCGATGCGCGAGCACGCCATCGAGCCCGAGGAGGGCGCCGTGGCGCGCATCCTGCGCGCGCTCGAGCTGACCGGCGGGGCGCGGCACCGGGCCATGGCGCTCGCCGTCTCGCTGGTCGAGGGTGCGCGCGCGCGCCGCGACGAGCGGCCGTTCCTCGACGCATTCTTGCAGGAATTCGGGCTCTCCAACCAGGAGGGCATCGCGCTCATGTGCATCGCCGAGGCGCTGCTGCGCATCCCGGACGACGCGACCGCCGATCGGCTGATCGCCGAGCAGCTCGCCAACGGCGACTGGTCCTCGCATGCCGGCAAATCCGAGTCGCTGTTCGTCAATGCATCGACCTGGGGGCTGATGCTCACCGGCGGCATCCTCGAGCTCGATCCGTCGATCCGCCGCGACGCCGGCGGCTGGCTGAAGACGATCACCCGCAAGGCCGGCGAGCCGGTGGTGCGCCTCGCGGTCCGCCGCGCCATGCGCATCATCGGCGGCGAATTCGTCGTGGGGCGCAACATCGAGGAGGCGCTCGCGCGCAGCGCCCGCGAGGGCGAATTGAACCTGTGTTCCTTCGACATGCTGGGCGAAGGGGCGCGCACCGCGGGCGACGCGCAGCGCTATCTCGAGTCCTACGAGCACGCGATCGACGTGCTCGGCGCCGCGGCGCGCGGCTCCGCGCCGCACGCGGTGTCGGGGATCTCGGTCAAGCTGTCGGCGCTCGAGCCGCGCTACGGGCTCCTGCAGCGCGAGCGGGTGATGCGGCGCCTGGTGCCGAGGCTCCAGGAACTCGCGCGGCGCGCGGCGGCACTCGGCATCGAGCTGACCATCGACGCCGAGGAGGCCGACCGGCTCGACCTGTCCCTCGACGTCATCGAGACCCTGTTCGCCGATGCCGGGACGCGCGCGTGGCCCGGTCTCGGTCTCGCGGTGCAGGCCTACGGCAAGCGGGCCCTGGAGGTCATCGACTGGGTGGCGGCGGCGGCGCGGCGCCACGGCCGGCGCGTGACCACGCGGCTCGTGAAGGGGGAGTACTGGGACAGCGAGGTCAAGCGCGCCCAGGAGCGCGGGCTGGCCGGCTATCCCGTGTACACGCGCAAGGCGACCACCGACGTGTCCTATCTCGCCTGCGCGGGCCGCCTGTTCGCGCATCGAGACGTCATCCGGCCGCAGTTCGCGACCCACAACGCGCACAGCATCGCCGCCATCCTCGAACTCGCGCCGGCGGGGGCGCAGTACGAATTCCAGCGGCTGCACGGCATGGGGCGGCTGCTGTACGCGGAGGCGCAGCGCCAGGTGCGCGACTTCCCGCCGGTGCGCGTGTACGCGCCGGTGGGCGAGCACAAGGATCTGCTCGCCTACCTGGTGCGCCGGCTGCTCGAGAACGGCGCCAACACCTCGTTCGTCAACCGCTTCATGGACGAGCAGGTGCCCGTGACCGAGGTGGTGCGCGATCCGATCACCGTGCTCGAGCTCGCGAACGGGCCGGCGCATCCGCGCCTGCCGCCGCCGCCCGCGCTGTATCCCGACCGGCGCAATTCCCTGGGCGAGGATCTCGGCGACCCGCGGGTCGTGGAGGCCCTGCGCGAGGCCGTGGCGGCGCGCCGGACGAGGCCGCAG
>JAJXZV010000305.1 GCA_021779875.1 Pseudomonadota bacterium | reverse complement strand
CGATCCGATCGAGCAGGAACTCCTCGGGCTCATGCTGCGCCTGCCGGAGATCCGGCTCGCGCACGTCGGCCTCCCGGCCGAATCGCTGCTCACGACGCCGGCGCGCGAGCTCTGGCGAGCCCTTCTCATGGCCGACCGGCAGGCGAGGGAGGCGAATCCGGACGAGTGGGGCGCGCCGCTGGACACGTTCCTGCGCGAACTCGACCCGGACGCCTTGAGTCCGCGCGACGCGCTCGCCGCCCTGTACCGCCTGAAGGGGTTGCTGAGCCCCTGACGGGGCCGCATCGGGGTCTAAGGGGACTCGAAGCGCCCGTCCCGCAGAAAGATCATCGTCTGGCGCGCGACCTGCCGCGAGAACAGGAATCCCGTGTGGCCCACCGGCAGCTCCAAGGTGGCGCGGGCGCCCGCGACCCGCGTCTCCTCCACGAGCACCGTGCCGTCACCCGGCCCGGGCCAGGACCCGAGCAGCCGGCCGAGTCCGACCGCCCGGCTGCCGGCGATGACCCCGAGGTCACGGTCGCCCTGCCAGCGCCGCTCGCGGCTCGGGAGCAGCTCCTCGCGCGCGGCGGGACCGAGCAGCGCCCGCCCGAACGGCAGCCCCGCGAAGCGCCGCGCCGCGACGCTGCCGCGCACCGGTGAGCCGAGCAGCACCACCCGGCCCGGCGCCGGCGGCGTGTGCCCGAGTTCGAAGTATTTGAGGATCACCGCCCCGCCGAGGCTGTGGCCGACCAGGTGCAAGGTCGCGGCCGAGACCCCCCGCAGGTACCCGGCGAGCGCACGCGCGTGGCCCTCGCTGCCGGCGCTCAAGGACGCATAGGGGAAGATCCGGGCGTCGCACGGCAGCGCGCGTGCCAGGTACCGGCGCAGACCGATCGACTCGACGCCGCTCATCCACAGGCCGTGCACGTAGACGACGACGGTGTCCATGGCGCGCCGCCTATCGCCGCAGGTATTCGATGACGGCGCGATTGGTCGGGGAGGACGCGAGCGCGAGGGCGTCCGCGGCCGGCAGCCAGCGATGCGCGACGTGCTCGCTCAGCACGATCGGCACGCGCGCCATGAGCTTCCACGCGAAGGCGTGCTCGAGATTGCGGGTCACGCCGGGCGCGTAGCGCTTGCCGAAGGCGGGCATGATCTCGTAGACCTGCGTCCACTGCAGATTGCGCAGGAACCCCTCGGCGATGCCGGTCTCCTCGCGCACCTCGCGGCGCGCGCAGGCATCCGGCAGCTCGCCCCACTCGAGGCTGCCGGTCACCGACTGCCAGTAGCCCGCGGGCTTGCGCCGTTCGAGCAGCAGGAACTGCCCGTCCGCGGTGAAGATCACCACGAGCACGGACTCGGGGCGGCGGTACGACTCCAACGGCTACTCGACCTTCGGGGCCGTGCGCACGCGGATGTGCAGTTCCTTCAATTGCGCCTCGCTCACCTCGGTGGGTGCGTCCATGAGCAGGTCGGCCGCGGTCTGCGTCTTCGGGAAGGCGATCACGTCGCGGATGCTCTCGGCGCCCGCCATCAACATGGCCAGGCGGTCCAGACCGAAGGCGATGCCGCCGTGCGGCGGCGCGCCGAACTTCAGCGCATCGAGCAGGAAGCCGAACTTGGCACGCGCCTCCTCGGCCGAGATGCCGAGCAGATCGAACACCACCGACTGCAGCTCCTGGTGATGGATGCGCACCGAGCCGCCGCCGATCTCCGAGCCGTTCAGCACCAGGTCGTAGGCCTTGGCGAGCGCCTCGCCGGGACTCGCCGCGAGCGCCGCGTAGTCGAGGTTCGCCGGGCTGGTGAACGGGTGATGCATGGCCATCCAGCGCTTGGCGTCCGGATCCCATTCGAACATCGGGAAATCGACCACCCACAGCGGCCGCCAGCCCGGCGCGACCATCTTCAGGTCCTGGCCGACCTTCAGCCGCAACGCGCCGAGCGCATCGCTCACCACCTTGGCCGAATCGGCGCCGAAGAACACGAGGTCCCCGTCGCGCGCTCCGCAACGCTCGAGGATGCCGGCGATGGCCGCGTCGCTCAGGAACTTGAGGATCGGGGACTGCAGCCCGTCGCGCCCCTTGGCCGCCTCGTTGACCTTGACGTACGCGAGGCCCTTGGCGCCGTAGCGCGCCACGAACGCCGTGTAGTCGTCGATCTCCTTGCGCGTCAACTTGCCGCCCTGCGGCACGGCGAGCGCCGCGACCCGGCCGTTCGGGTCGGCGGCGGGCGCCGCGAACACCTTGAACTCGCAGCCCCGGACCAGATCGGCCACGTCGACCAGCTCGAGCGGAATGCGCAGATCCGGCTTGTCCGAACCGAAGCGCCGCATCGCCTCCGCGTAGGTCATGCGCGGCAGGGGATTGGGCAGCTCGACCGCCAGCACCTCCTTGAACAGATGGCGCACCAGGCCCTCCATCAGCGCCTGGATGTCGCCCTGGTCGAGGAACGAGGTCTCGATGTCGAGCTGGGTGAATTCGGGCTGCCGGTCGGCGCGCAGATCCTCGTCGCGGAAGCAGCGCACGATCTGATAGTAGCGGTCGAAGCCCGACATCATGAGCAGCTGCTTGTAGATCTGCGGCGCCTGCGGCAGCGCGTAGAACTTGCCGGGGTGGGTGCGGCTCGGCACCAGGTAGTCGCGCGCGCCCTCCGGGGTCGCCTTGGAGAGCATCGGCGTTTCGACGTCCACGAAGCCCGCGTCGTCCAGATAGTGCCGCATGGCGCGCGTGATGCGGTGGCGCAGCATGAGGCGCTCGCGCATCTCCTCGCGGCGCAGATCGAGATACCGATAGCGCAGCCGCACCTCCTCGCTCACGTGCTCATCGAGCTGGAAGGGCAGGGGTTCGGAGCGATTCAGCAGTTCGAGTTCCTGGCAGAGCAGCTCGACCTGACCCGACTTCAGGTGGGTATTGGCCGTGCCTGGCGGCCTGGAGCGCACCAGGCCGGTCACCTTCAGCACGTACTCGTTGCGCACCCGCTCGGCCAGCGCGAACACCTCCGGCCGATCCGGATCGAACACCACCTGCAGCAGCCCCGCGCGGTCGCGCAGATCGACGAAGATCACCCCGCCGTGGTCACGCCGCCGCTGAGCCCAGCCGGCCACGGAGACCACCTTGCCGGTCAACGACTCGTTGACCTCGCCGCAGTAATGTGTGCGCATAGATCGGGCTCGACGCTTGAAATGAGGAAAGCGCGCGACTGTAAGGCCTCGGCACCCGGGCGGGCAACCCCTTGCGGCGGCCCGGCCGCCGCTAGCGGCGGCGCGCGCCGGACCGGGACGAGGACTTGCCGGCGGCCTTGCGCACCGCCGGCTTGCGGGCGGCGGGCCTGC
>JAJXZV010000183.1 GCA_021779875.1 Pseudomonadota bacterium | reverse complement strand
TGATCTGGCGGCCTTTCGTCGGTACCGGCAGCGGCTGCCCGAGCCACTGCGGGCGCATGGCGGCCAGCACGAGCAGCGCCCAGATCGCGGCCAGCAGAGCCACGAGCCCGCGCGACAGCGTTGCCGCCGCGGCCGGTGCGGCTACGGACTCGGCGAACGGCAGATACAGCGCCGAGCCGGCAGGCTCGGCGGCGCGACGCAGCCGCAGGAGGATCCAGGGCAGCGGCAGGAGCAGGGCCATCCACGGCCACGCGAGATGGAACATCAGCGCTTCTCCGCAGGCGAGCCTCGGCTCCTGCGCCGCGCCTGGCGCACGAATGCATCGGCGCCGGCGATCCAACTCTCGCGCTCATCGCTCGCGGCGCCGCCGAACGCGGTGGCGAGCAACGTTCTGCCGGCCTGCCCCTCGAGGCGGGCGCCGCCGTGGGCGGCGACGAAGGTGAGCCACGCATCCCCGGTGAGGCGCGCGACCTTCGCGCTGCCGAACGCCGCGATGGCGAAACGCCGCAACAGGCTCTCGATGGCGCGCGCGCCGGCCACGAGATCGCAATCCGCGCCGCGGATCGCCGTGCGGATGGCGCGCAGCTCGCGCAACGCCGCGCGCCGCTTCCTGCGGTACGGGTCCCGCCACCACCACAGGCCGGCGGCGAAGGCCGCGAGCAGCAGCGCGGCCACGATCCACCACCCCGCCGCGGGCGGCCACCAGCCCGGGGGCGGCGGCGCATGGGCGGGAGCGAGTTGTGAGGTCCAGTTCGGCGTCATCGCAGAGGACGGACGCTACGCCGCCGATTGCCGGGGCCGCAGCAGCGGCTGAAGTACGTCCTCGACCGGCTCGCGCGTATCGAGCCTCACGACCGGGGCGGCGCAGCTCTGCGACAGCGCGGCGACCCGCGCCTCGCGCTCTCGCCAGGCCCGGCGCCACCGCTCGCGCACGCGCGCGCCCTCCAGGATGCGCAGCCGGCCCGGCAGGCCGACGCGAAAGCGGCCCCCCGGCAGGCCGTCCTCTTCCAGCGGATCGGTGACCCAGAAGAGCCGCAGGTCGCTGTGCGCGGCGAGCGCCGTCCAGCGGCTGCCCGCTGGCTCGCGCAGTCCCGCGAAGTCGCTGAGGGCCAGGATCTGATTGCCCGGGCGCGCCAGCGGCGCGAGCGTGCGCAGCGCCTCCTCCATCGCGAGTGGCGCGGGCTGTCCCGGGGCCTTGGGCTGACATTGCAGGAGCGCCTCCAGCAACGGCAACACGCCGGACTGCCGTGCGCGCGCCGGCACGATGCGTGTCTGCCCGGTCCCGTGAGCGATGACCGCGCCGACCCGATCGCCGCCGCCCGATGCGACCCAGGCGAGCAGCGCCGCGGCGCGCACCGCGAGCGCCGATTTCAACTGGCGCCGGGTGCCGAAGAAAAGCCCGGGCTGCAGGTCAAGGAGCAGCCACACGGGCCGCTCCCGTTCCTCGCGAAAGAGTTTGGTGTGAGGCCGGCCGCGGCGGGCGGTGACCCGCCAGTCGATGTTGCGCGGATCATCGCCCGGCACGTACGGGCGAACCTCCTGGAATTCCAGGCCGCGCCCGCGCTGCCCGCTCGTATGGGCGCCGAGCAGCGTCGCGCGCGCGGCCTTGCGGCCGTGCAGCAGCGACAGGCCCTGCGCGGCGCCGCGCAGCGCGAGCAGATCCTCGAGATCGGGCACGATCATGGCGCCGGGACCCGACTCAACAGCTCCTCGATGCAGGCCTGAGCCGTCACGCCGCGCGCCTGCGCCGTGTAGTCGAGCAGGAGGCGGTGCCGGAGCGCATCGGGGGCGATCGCCTGCACGTCCTCCGGCGTGACGAACTCGCGCGTATCGAGCCATGCCAGCGCCCGCGCGCCGCGCTCGATGGCGATCGCCGCCCGGGGGCTCGCCCCCCAGCGCAGCCATTCGCGCAGCTGCGCGCTGTAGGGCTCCGGCCGCCGCGTGGCATCGACGAGCGCCGCGATGTAGTCGGCGACCGGCTCGGACAGGGTGATGCCGAGCACTTCCCGGCGTGCCGCAAACACGCTCTCCTGCGAGACGCGGTGCTCGGGCGGCGACAGCTCCCGCCGCGCGATCGCCTCGCGCCGGGCGAGCGCCATGATCTCGAGCGTGGTGGACCGGTCCGGGTAGTCGACACGAGTGTGCAGCATGAAGCGGTCGAGCTGCGCCTCGGGCAGCGGGTAAGTGCCTTCCTGCTCGATCGGGTTCTGCGTCGCCATCACCAGGAACAGCTGCGGCAGCGGGTAGGTCGCCGCCCCCACGCTGATCTGGCCCTCGGCCATGGCCTCGAGCAGCGCGGATTGCACCTTGGCGGGAGCCCGGTTGACCTCGTCGGCGAGGATCAGGTTGTGAAAGAGCGGTCCGCGCTGGAAGCGGAAGACCCCTTCCTCCGGCCGGTAGATGTCCGAGCCGGTGAGGTCGGCCGGCAGCAGGTCGGGCGTGAACTGCAGGCGCTGGAAGTCGGCCTCGAGCGCATGCGCCAGCGCCTTCACGGCGCGGGTCTTGGCGAGGCCCGGGGGGCCCTCGACCAGCAGGTGCCCGTCGGCGAGCAGGGCGACCAGCAGCCGCTCCACCAGCGCCGTCTGCCCGATGATCTGGGTCCCCAGGTATTCGCGCAGCCGCAGGAAGGCGGCATGGGCAGCGCTGCCCGCGCGGGGAGGGTTTGCGGCGAGGGGGCTCAGGCCAGCTGTCATCGTCGGTGTCCTCACTTGGGGCTCGAGGGAAGCGGTAGCACGCCCGGGTCCGTTCGGGGATCGAGGAGCGCTTCGCATCTGCCGCGCTGACGCAGCTCCGATCCAGCTTCACCAGGAGCCGGGTTGACCGCCGTACGGCGCTCCGGGTTCCGTGAACATATTACTGGCCTGCGCCGCCGACTGCAGCGCTCAGGCGGCCAGACGCCGCTCGGCCAAGCTTGCCAGCAGGGCCGCCCCCGCCGGCAGCGCCTCATCGTTGAAGTCGAACGAGGGGTGATGCAGGGACGGGCTGCTCTCTCCCTTGCGGCTGCCTACCCAGATGTAGGCGCCCGGCACCCGCTGCAGCATGAAGGAGAAATCCTCCGCGGTGCCGGTCGGGGAATCCACCCGCAGGGCCTTTCCGAAAAGCGCCGCCGCCGCATCGAGCGCGTGCTGCGCGCAGTCCGGGTCGTTGACGGTTGCGGGATAGATCCGCACGTACTCCACCGAGGCGGTGCATCCAGCCGCCCTGGCGGTGAGATCCACCCACTCCCGAAGCGTTGCTTCGAGCTTATCCTGCACCGCCGGATCGAACGTGCGCACCGTGCCGGCGAGCACCACTTCGGGCGGCAGTACATTGTG
>JAJXZV010000369.1 GCA_021779875.1 Pseudomonadota bacterium | reverse complement strand
GCCTGCGCGCAGCCTCCGGCGCTACGGCGAGCACGCGGTCTCGGTCGAGGCCGATGCCGAGGCCGGCGACGCGCGGCGTGCCGCGCTCGGCGAGCGGCAGATCGCGTTACGG
Source organism: Pseudomonadota bacterium (assembly GCA_021779875.1). Lineage (GTDB taxonomy): Bacteria > Pseudomonadota > Gammaproteobacteria > Steroidobacterales > Steroidobacteraceae > Bog-1198. Next base: position 12,985 of record JAJXZV010000369.1, on the reverse strand, counting down.
CGGGTGCGGCGCAGCCACGACGGTCTCGAGGCGGAGATCGACGGCCGGCGCGAATGCGTGCGCATCGTCGCCGCCGGCGACGGCCTGACGCTGTTCCGGCGGGGCCGCCGCGTGGATCTGCGCGCGTGGCGCATCGAGGATGCGCTGTCGGGCGGGCCGGGCGGCGACGAGGGCTCGTTGGCGACGCCGCTGCCGGGCACCGTGGTCGCGCTGCACGTGGCCGTGGGCGAGATCGTGGCGCGCGGCGCGCCGCTCGCCACCATCGAAGCCATGAAGATGGAGCACACCCTGACCGCGCCGCATGCCGGGCGGATCGGGCGGCTGGTGTTCGCGACCGGCGACCGGGTGACCGCGGGTGCGGTGCTGGTGGAGATGGAGGTGCTCGAGATCGCCGGGGTGGGCTCTCAACCGGCCTGAGCGACCTCGATCGAGGCGGGCAGGGTGATCTTGAACCGGGTCTCCTGACCGACGACGCTCGCGAGGGCGATCTTGCCGCCCGCGTCGTGCACGTAGCGGCGCACCAGGGCGAGCCCCGTGCCGTGGCTGCGATCCCCGGGCGGGATCGGGAAGGTCGTGTATCCGGACTTGAAGATCAACTTGATCGCTTCGCGGTCGCGCAGGCGGGCGGCGACCTCGTCCGAGATCACCCCGCGCGCCACCGCCGTGGCGCGCACCTGCTCGGGGTCCAGGCCGCAGCCGTCGTCCTCGAACGAGAGCTCGAAGCCGCCGTCCGCCGCGGCCGTGAAGTCGAGGCGCAGCGTTCCGTGGGGCGCCTTGCCGGCCACCGTGCGCGCGGCGGTCGGCTCGATGCCGTGCATCACCGCGTTGCGGATCAGCTGGATGGCCGTGTTCTTGACGGCGGCCTGGTACGCGGGCGGAACCTGTTCGAGCCCGCGGCAGTCGAGCGTCACGGCCTTGCGATGCTCGGCGGCCACGTGCTCGGTGAGCGATTTCAAGGTGCCGGCGAGACTGCCCGCCGGCGCGCTGCGCGGCGCGGCCGGCCGGTTCTGCGCCTGCGGCGCCATCGCGGCGAAGCGGGGCGCCTCGATGATCTGAGTGCCGTTGTCGGTGAGCGGCCGGTCCTCCGGCGACTGGCCGGCGCGCGACGGGGCCGCGGAGGCGGTCAACATCTTGAGGACCGCATATTGGCCGTAGAGCTGGTCGAGCTTGACGGCGAGCGGCAGGAAGTCGCCGCCGCTCAGCGTGCGGCGGCTGCGCAGATCGTGCAGGGAGTCCTCGAACTGGCGCGCGGCGGCTTCCAGCGCGGTCAGCTTGAACGCGGCTCCGTCGCGCCGCACCCGGTCGACCTCGTCCAGGGTCTCCTCGAGCTTGTTGCGGAACGCGTCCTCTTCGCGGGCCGATTTCTTGAGGACCTTGTTGATCTTCTTCATCGATTCGTCGGCGCGCTTCAGGAACGCCCCGAAACGTGCGCCGCCCATCTGCAGGACGCCGCGCAGGATCTCGCCCTGGGTCTGCAGCTGCGCACGCAGGTCCTCGAGTTCGCGCGCGCCCTGTACCTGGGCCGTGACGTCGGTGACGCGCACCAGCCAGGCGGCCGGCGCCGGCGCGGACGCGAGCGGCACGAATTCGAAGGCGTAGGTCGCCGTCTCGAAGGCGCCGGTCGGCTTCGCGAGGCGCACGTCGACGGCGCCCAGCGGGTTGCCGGGCGCGGCGGGGTCCAGTGCGCCGCCGCCCTGCAGCCGCGCGAGGTGATCGCGCGCCACGGCGAGGACGGTCGACGTCACCAGCGGACCGAGCAGCTCGTCGAAGCCGAGATCCTCGAGGCGATCACGCCGGAACAGACGTGCGGCCTGCGCGGACACCGGCGCTCGCACCTTGCCCTGCGCATCCAGCACGAACAGCCCGTGATCGCCGGCGCGCAGCAAGGCGTCGACCAGGCCGTCGGGGAGATCCTGCGGATCCTTCTGGTCGCGCGCCGGGCGCTTGCCGCTGTTGAACATGACCGGCACAGCCTGCCAAACCGGGCGGGTCGTGCGCATGACGAGAGTCACAGGCTCACCGGGGGGCGGTAGGCGGACTCCTCTTTCGCGGGCGCTCTGTGACCGGCGTCACGTTCGAGCGATCCTCAGGCGACGGCGCAGATCGGACCGAGGTCGGCGAGCAGCTCGTCCGCGGAGGCATAGCGCCGATCCGGGTCCTTGGCCATCAAGCGATCGATCAGCGCCTGTTGCGCGGTGACGACGGGCGGCAGCCGGGGCACGGGCGCATTGGCGTGCTGCGTCATGATCTCCACGGCGGTGCGGCCGATGTAGGGCCGCTGGCCCGTGAGCATCTCGTAGAACATGACGCCGAGGCTGTACAAATCCGTGCGGGCGTCGACGCGCAGGCCCTGGGACTGCTCCGGACTGATGTAATACGGCGAGCCGAGCACCTGTCCGGCATTGGTGGTCGCGGCGTCGTCCACGGAGCGGCGCGCCAGTCCGAAGTCGATCAGCACCGGGGAATTGTCCTCGCGCAGCATCACGTTGGCGGGCTTCAGGTCGCGATGCAATATCCCGAACACGTGGATCACCCGCAGCGCCTCGGCGAGGCTGCGCAGGTAGTACAGGCTCTCGTCCACGCTCAAGGGGTTGCGCAGCCGGTCCCGCAGGTCGCCGCACGGGATGTATTCGATCGCGAGATAGCGGTGCTGGGGCAGCTCGCCGAAGTCGTAGATCTCCGCGATCGCGCGGTGCGCGATGCTCGAGATGATCTCGTATTCCCGGCGGAAGCGCTCGGCGTCCTCGCGCTCGCGCGGCGAGTCGCCGCAGCTCATCACCTTGAGCACCACGTTGCGGCGCAGCCGATCGCTGCGCGCGAGGTACACCGAGGAGAAATTGCTGGTCGCGATCTCCTTGACGATCGTATATCCGGGCACGCGCACCATCGACGGGTCGGCCGCCGGCGCGAGCAGCCCCTGCTGTGCGGCGAGCGCCGACGCACGCCGCTTCTCGAACGCCTCGCCGAGGGCACGCAGCAGCGCGTCACGGGTGAGACTCGCCACGGGCAGGTAGTCCCGGCACCCGGCCTTGAATGCCTGCACCGCCGCGGCTTCGCCGCCGTGCTCCGCGAGCACGATGGCGTACAGCGCCGGCTGATCCTGCAGCAGCTGCGCGAGTCCCTCGAGGGCGGCCTGAGCCGCGTCCGCGGCGGCGAAGTCCACCTGCCGCACGAGCGCGTCCGGAGCACGCTCCTGGACGAACTCCGCCAGCCGCCGCGGCTGCGCATCCGGCGCGATGGCGACCTGGGCGTCGGGCCAGTGGCTGGTCACGTGGTGGTTGAGCCATTGCAGGCGCTGGGTGTCGCCACCCACCACCACCAGCACCGGACCTGTCGCGCCTGACATAAGAGGCACAGAGTAGCCGCGGCGCCGGCCGCGGCGCCCGTCGGGATTTCACAGTTTGCCGCTTCGGGGCCGGATGCGAAAAATGAAACCAAAAGCCCCGGTTCGTGGTCTGTCGGGGAGTTCGTGGGCATTTTCCTGCCGTAGAGGGCTCATATTCATGGGAAGCATCAGAACTTGGTCGCTCGCCGCGGTCGCGGGCATCTTCGTTGTGGTCGTCGCTCATCAACGCTCCGTGGCCGGGGCACCACCGCCGGGCACGGCGCCGGTCGCCGCGGCGGCCTCGGCCGCCGTCCCCTTGAGCGTGCCGCCGGCCGCCGGGCGGGTCACCGGCCTGCCGGACTTCACCGGACTGGTCGCCGAGAGCGGCCCGGCCGTGGTCAACATCAGCGTGATCGAGAAGCCCAAGGCGGCCGCCATGGGCGAGCCCGCCGACGGCGAGGATCCGCTGTCCCAATTCTTCCACGGATTCCCGGGGCCCATGACCCCGCACCGCATGCCCCCCGCGCGGGGCACCGGCTCGGGCTTCATCATCAGCCCAGACGGCTACGTGCTCACCAATGCGCACGTGGTGGCGGACGCCTCGGAGGTCACGGTCAAGCTGACCGACCGGCGCGAGTTTCCGGCCAAGGTGGTCGGGGTCGATCAGCGCAGCGACATCGCGCTGATCAAGATCGCGGCCACGGGCCTGCCCACGGTCCATTTCGGCGACTCCTCGAAGCTCAAGCCGGGCCAGTGGGTGGTGGCGATCGGATCGCCGTTCGGCTTCGAGAACTCGGTGACCGCCGGCGTGGTGAGCGCGACCGGGCGGGCGCTGGACGAGGCCTACGTGCCCTTCATCCAGACCGACGCGGCGGTGAATCCGGGCAACTCCGGCGGGCCGCTGTTCAATCTCGACGGTCAGGTGATCGGAATCAACTCCCAGATCTACAGCCGCACCGGCGGCTTCATGGGCATGTCGTTCGCGATTCCCATCGACATCGCGCTCAACGTGAAGGAGCAGCTGATGCGCACCGGCAAGGTGCGGCGCAGCCGGATCGGCGTGGGCGTGCAGGAGGTGAACCAGCAGTTCGCGAAGGCCTTCGGCCTCGGCCTGCCGCACGGCGCCCTGGTCAGTTCGGTCGACCCGAAGGGCCCGGGCGAGCGCGCCGGCTTGAAGCCCGGGGACGTCATCACCAGCGTCGACGGCAAGCCCATCGACCGGTCGCTGGATCTGCCGGTGGTCGTCGCCGCGATCCCGCCGGGCAGCGAGGCCCGCCTCGGCGTCTGGCGCGACCACCATGCGACCGAGGTGACGGTCAAGACGGTGCTGCTCGACGAGACCCCGGCCGAGGCGGCGCGCGCCGGTGGCGGCGGGGCCGAGGACGGCGGCAAACTGGGGCTCGCGGTGCGGCCGCTCGCGCCCAACGAGCAGCAGGAACTGCACACCCGCGGACGCCTGGTGGTCGAGGATGTGAGCGGGCCGGCGCTCGCCGCGGGCGTGCAGGCCGGGGACGTGGTGCTCGGCGTGAACGGCGCGGGGGTCGCGAGCGTGGCCGACCTCAAGCGCGAAGTGGCGCGGGCCGGTCACAGCGTGGCGCTGCTGATCCAGCGCGAGGATGCGCAGATCTACGTGCCGGTCGACCTCGGCTGATGCAATGCGGGAATGAGGGCCGCTTCGGTGTACTAATGGCTCGCGATCGGCTCTAATCGCGCCGATGCAAGCCGCCAGCCCGCTCCTTCCCGCCACGCTTCGCAACGCCGCCGGCCCCGCGCCGGCGGCGTTCCTGCCGACCACCCGGGCCGAGATGGAGGCGCTCGGCTGGAGCCGCTGCGACATCATCATCGTCACCGGCGACGCCTACGTGGATCATCCGAGCTTCGGGATGGCCATCGTCGGCCGGGTGCTCGAAGCGGCGGGCTTCAAAGTGGGCATCATCGCGCAGCCCGACTGGCGTGCGACGCGGGATTTCGAGGCGCTCGGCGAGCCGCGGCTGTTCTTCGGCGTCACCGGCGGCAACATGGATTCGATGGTCAATCGCTACACCGCCGACCGGCGCGTGCGCAGCGACGACGCCTACACGCCCGGGGGCGCCGCCGGCCGGCGTCCGGACCGGTGCGTCATCGTGTACTCGCAACGCCTGCGCGAGGCGTACAAGCAGGTTCCCATCGTGGTCGGCGGCATCGAGGCGAGCCTGCGGCGCATCGCCCACTACGACTACTGGTCCGAGCAGGTGCGCCGATCCGTGCTGATCGACTCGAAGGCGGACCTGCTGGTCTACGGCAACGGCGAACGGCAGATCCTCGAGATCGCGCGGCGCCTCGACGCGGGCACCCCGGTCGATCGGATCACCGACCTGCGGGGCACGGCCTTCCCGCGCCGCGCGGTGCCGGCCGACTGGGTGGAGATCGACTCCGCCGAGATCGATGCGCCGGGCCCCGGCGCGCCGCTGCCCGATCCGTACGCCGCCGAACCGGAGCGCCGCAGCGAGCCGCCCGCGCACAATGTGGTCAGGCTGTTTCGCAAGGTCCCGAACTCGCAGCGCGAGCGCAGCGTGATCCGCCTGCCATCCTACGAGCGGGTGAGCCGCGATCCGGTGCTGTACGCGCACGCCTCGCGCATCCTGCACCTGGAGGCCAACCCCGGCAACGCGCGCGCGCTGGTGCAGCGGCACGGCACTCTCGACGTGTGGCTCAATCCGCCGCCCATCCCGCTCACCACGGCGGACATGGACGCGGTCTACGAGCTGCCCTATGCGCGCCGCCCGCATCCCTCGTACGGGCAGGCGAAGATCCCGGCCTACGAGATGATCCGCTTCTCGGTGGCCATCCAGCGCGGCTGCTTCGGCGGCTGCACCTTCTGCTCGATCACCGAGCACGAGGGCCGGATCATCCAGAGTCGCTCGGAGGATTCGGTGATCCGCGAGATCGAGACCATCCGCGACACGGTGCCGGGCTTCACCGGCGTGATCTCCGACCTGGGCGGACCCACCGCCAACATGTACCGCCTGCATTGCAAGAGCGCCGCGGTCGAGGCGGCCTGCCGGAGGCCCTCGTGCGTGTATCCCGGCATCTGCCCCAACCTCGACACCGACCACGCGCCGCTCATCGCCCTGTACCGCCGGGCGCGCGCCGTGAAGGGCATCAAGAAGATCCTGATCGCCTCCGGCGTTCGCTACGACCTGGCCATCGAGTCGCCGGCGTACGTCAAGGAGCTGGCGGCCCATCACACGGGCGGCTATCTCAAGATCGCCCCCGAAGCGATCGCCGAGGGTCCCCTGTCCAAGATGATGAAGCCGGGAATCGGGACCTATTACCGGTTCAAGGAGCTGTTCGACAAGTACTCGCGCGAGGCGGGCAAGGAGCAGTACCTCATACCGTATTTCATCGCGGCGCACCCGGGCACCCGGGATCAGGACATGCTGGAGCTCGCGCTCTGGCTCAAGAAGAACGGCTTCCGCGCCGACCAGGTGCAGGCTTTTCTGCCCTCGCCGATGTCCACCGCCGCCGCCATGTACCACTCGGGCAAGAACCCCCTGAAGCGCGTCTCGCGCTCGAGCGAGGAGGTGGTGGTGCCGAAGGGGCTGAAGATCCGGCGCCTGCACAAGGCGTTCCTGCGCTACCACGACCCGGAGAACTGGCCGACGCTGCGCGAGGCGCTGAAGCGCATGGGCCGTGCCGACCTGATCGGCAACGGCAAGCATCACCTGGTGCCGGCCTACCAGCCGGTGGCCGGGCGGCACGCCGGCGGACGCCCGGCGGTGCCGTTTCGCACCCAGCACACGGGACTGCCGCCGGCGGGTTCGCGCGCCCGGCCGGCGCGCGGCAAGCCGGCCGCCGGCCGGATGGCGGCCAAGCCGCGCGGCCGCGATTGATCCGGGCGGCGGGGCGCCGGCATTCCCCGGGGAGGCGGCCGGAGCCGCCGGCCGGACGGAATCGCTTGCTAGCCTCTACGCGGTGCGATTAAAGTTCGGCGCTGTTTTGCGGCGTTGAGCCGTTGATCATCGATTCCGACGTCCGGCACGGCGCGTGTGAAGCATGGAAAAATGGGTAGTACATAAGTTTGGCGGATCGAGCGTCGCGGACGCCGGTTGCTTCAAGCGGGTCGCGGAGATCATCGAATCGTCCGATAACCCGCGCGAGGGCGTGGTGCTGTCCGCGTGCCGCGGGGTCACCGACGCGCTGCTCGGGCTGATCACGCTGGCCGAGCGGCCGGACGGTGACTTCATGGCGGCGCTCGCCGCATTGCAGACGCGGCACGCCAATCTGGCGGACGAGCTGATCGACGGTGCCGCGCGCACCGCCTACCGCGCCGACCTCGAACAGGACTGCCGGGACATCGCCGGCATGCTGCAGACGGTGCGCTTGATCCGTTCGGCTCCCTACACCATGCGCGACGTGATCGCCGGCTACGGCGAGCTGTGGTCGACCCGCCTGTTCGCCCCCTACCTGCGCCAGCGCGCGCGCGTGCCCGGCGAGGTGCTGTGGATCGATGCCCGGCGCGTGGTCATCGTCGAATGGGGCCCGCTCGGGCCGGCGGTGCAATGGACCGAGAGCCGGCGCCATCTCGAGCAGCTGGTCGGCGCGAACTTCAAGGGGCGCCTGATCATCACCGGATACGTGGCGAGCACCCCCAAGGGCATGCAGACCACGCTGGGCCGCAACGGCAGCGATTTCTCGGGCTCGATCTTCGGCGCGCTGCTCGATGCCGCGGAGATCGTCATCTGGACGGACGTGGACGGGGTGCTCTCGGCCGATCCGCGCCTGGTCCCGAACGCCCAGGTGATCGACCAGCTGTCCTACAACGAGGCGATGGAGCTGGCCTATTTCGGCGCGAAGGTGATCCACCCGCAGACCATGCAGCCCGCGGTGGCCCGCGGCATCCCGATCTACATCCGCAACACGTTCGCCCCGCAGAAGCCCGGCACGCTCATCTGCGCCCGGCCGACCTCGGCGCTCAAGGTCAAGGGGATCACCAGCATCGAGCCGGTGGCGCTGGTCAATCTCGAGGGAGCCGGCATGATCGGCGTGCCGGGCACCGCCCACCGGTTGTTCGGGGCGCTGCGTGACGCCGGGATCTCGGTGATCCTGATCTCCCAGGGCAGCTCCGAGCACTCGATCTGCTTCGCGATCCCGGAGGCGCAGGCCAATCGCGCCGAGGAAGCCGTTCGCGCGGCGTTCGATTCCGAGCTGCGCGGCGGCCAGATCCATCGGGTCGAGGTGAGCCGGGGCATGAGCATCCTCGCGGTGGTGGGCGACGGCATGGCCGGCGTGCACGGCGTCGCGGCCAAGGCCTTCGGGTCCCTCGGCGATGCGGCCATCAGCGTGCGCGCCATCGCCCAGGGGGCCTCCGAGCGGAACATCTCCGTGGTGGTGGACGGCAAGGTCGCCGCGAAGGCGCTGCGCGCGGTGCACGCGGCCTTCTATCTGTCGCCGAACACCCTGTCCATCGGCCTGATCGGGCCGGGGACGGTCGGCAGCGTGCTGCTCGAGCAGATCGCCTCGCAGCTGCAGCGGCTGCGCACGCTGAACGTCGATCTGCGGATCCGGGCCATCGCGACCTCGACGCGCATGCTGCTCGAGGAGCACGAGGTCGATCTGTCCCGCTGGCGGGAGCGGCTCGCCGAGGCCGGCGAGCCGCTCGACCTCGAGAAGTTCGCGCGCCACTGCCAGGCCGATTACATCCCCCACGCGGCGATCGTCGATTGCACCGCGAGCGCGGAGGTCGCGACGCACTATCGCGCGTGGCTGGCCGGCGGCATCCACGTCGTGACGCCGAACAAGAAGGCCAACAGCGGGGCGATGCCGTATTACCAGGCGCTGAAGTCCGCGCGGCGCGAGGCGGGCACCCACTACCTGTACGAGGCCACGGTGGGCGCCGGTCTGCCGGTGATCCAGACCCTGCGCGATCTGCGCGAGACCGGGGACGACATCTCCTGCATCGAAGGGATCTTCTCGGGAACCCTGGCGTACTTGTTCAACGTGTTCGACGGCCGGGAGACGTTCTCCTCGATCGTGCGCGCCGCGAAGCTCAAGGGCTACACGGAGCCCGATCCGCGCGACGATCTGTCCGGCATGGACGTGGCGCGCAAGCTCATCATCCTCGGCCGCGAGATGGGCTTGACCCTGGAGCTCTCGGACGTCAAGGTCACGGGCCTGGTGCCGGCCGAGCTCGCGCGCTGCGGCGTGGAGGAATTCATGCAGCGGCTGCCGGAGTTCGACCGCGAGATGGCGGGCTTGCTCGAGGCGGCCGGCAAGGCCGGACAGGTCCTGCGCTACGTCGGGCGCATCGACGCCGCCGGGGTCGCGACGGTGGGTCTGACGCGCCTCGACCGTTCGCACGCCTTCGCGCACATCGCGCTCACGGACAACGTCGTGCGCTTCGAGACCCGACGGTACTGCGCCAATCCGCTCATCGTGCAGGGGCCGGGCGCCGGTCCCGAGGTCACGGCGGGCGGGGTCTTCGCGGATCTGCTGCGCCTCGCGGCGTATTTGGGCGCCAACATCTAGGTCATCGGCAAGGAGCCACGGGCTTGCTTACGGACGTCACGGCCTTCGCGCCGGCCACGGTCGCCAACGTCGGCATCGGGTTCGACATCCTCGGTCACACGGTCGAAGCCGTGGGCGACCACGTGCGCGTGCGCCGCATCGACGAACGGGTGGTGCGCATCCGCGCGATCACCGGGATCGCGGGCGACCTGCCGGTGGAGCCGAAGCACAACACGGCCGGGCGGGCGGTGGAGGCGATGCACCAGGCGGTCGCCCCGGACTTCGGCTTCGAGCTCGAGATCGACAAGGGCATTCCGCTCGCCTCCGGCATGGGCGGCTCGGCGGCGTCCGCGGTGGCGGCGGTGGTCGCCGCCAATGCGCTGCTCGAGCAGCCGTTGAGCCGCCTCCAACTGCTCAAGTTCGCGATGGAAGGCGAGGTGGTCGCGAGCGGCTCGGCGCACCTCGACAACATCTCGCCGTGCCTGTTCGGCGGCCTGGTGCTCACCGTGGGCATCGACCAGCCGCGGGTCAAGCAGATCCCGGTGCCGCCGTCCCTGCGCTGCGTTCTGGTGCATCCGCACATGCATCTCGGGACCCGCGAAGCGCGCGCGATCCTCAAGCCGGACATCACCCGGTCGGACTTCGTGTGGCAGACGGCCAACCTGGCGGGATTCATCAGCGGCTGCTACTCGAACGACCTCGAGATGATCCGCGAGTCCTTCAACGACGTGATCATCGAGCCGCAGCGGCACTCGCTCATCCCGGGTTTCAAGAACGTGCAGCGGGGCGCGATGTCCGCCGGCGCGCTCGGCTGCTCCATCTCGGGGGCCGGTCCGGCGGTGTTCGCCTGGGCGGAGGTGCAGTACGCGGAGGCGGTGCGCGGGGCCATGGCGGCGGCGTTCGCGGCGCACGATTTGCGCGCCGACAGCTGGGTCTCCACCATCGAGAATTACGGGGCCCGGGTGGTGAAGGCATGACGGAGCCGGTGCGGTTCGTCAGCACCCGCGCGGCGGGCCCGGGCTCGGTCACCATCAGCGACGCGATCCGCCAGGGGCTCGCGCCCGACGGCGGCCTGTACGTGCCGACCCGCCTGCCCGCGGTGGACGTGCACGCGCTGCGCGAGGCGGTCCGGCTGCCCGACGTGGCGCGCGGCGCTCTGGCCGGGTTCTTCGAGAAGGATCCGCTGGAGCCGCAGCTCGGCGGGATCGTCGAGGCGGCGCTCGACCTGCCGGCGCCGACCACGGCGGTGGGCGCGGCGCGCGACCGGCTGTTCGTGCTCGAGCTCTATCACGGTCCGACGGCGGCGTTCAAGGACTTCGGCGCTCGCTTTCTCGCCGAGACGCTCGCGCGGCTGGAATCGTCGGCGCCGCGGCCGCTCACCATCCTGGTGGCGACGTCGGGCGACACCGGCGGCGCGGTGGCGGCGGCCTTCCACCGGCGCGCCTGGGCCAGGGTCGTGATCCTGTATCCGAAGGGGCTGGTGAGTCCGCGCCAGGAGCAGCAGCTCACCTGCTGGGGCGACAACGTGCTGTCGCTGCGCATCGACGGCACCTTCGACGACTGCCAGCGGCTCGCCAAGGAGGCCTTTCTCGACGCGCCGCTGGCCGCCCGGCACCGCCTCAGTTCGGCCAACAGCATCAACATCGGACGCCTGCTGCCGCAGATGGCCTACTACGCGGCGTCCAGCATGCAGGTCGAACGGCTCGCCGGCGGGAAGGCCTGCTACGTGATCCCCGCCGGCAATCTCGGCAATGCGTTCGCGGCCGTGTGGGCGCGCTCGCTCGGATTCCCCATCGGGCGAATCGTGCTCGCGCACAACGCCAACCGCACCGTCCCCGATTTCCTCGAGTCCGGACAGTGGCGGCCGCGCCCCAGCATCGCGACGATCGCCTCGGCGATGGACGTCGGCAATCCGAGCAACATGGAGCGTGTTCGCGCGCAGTATCCGACGCTCGACGCGGTGCGCGCGCAGCTCAGCGCGGACAGCGTCGACGACGCGGCGATCCGCGCGCGCATCGCGGCCGACTTCTCGCGCTACGGACGGCAGTGGTGCCCGCACACGGCGACCGCCGCCGAGGTGTACGAGCGCCTGCCGCCCGAGGAGCGCCGCGCGCACCCCTGGGTGCTGGTGGCCACGGCGCACGCGGCGAAATTCAACGAGATCGTCGAGCCGCTCATCGGCAGGCAGGTGCCGGTTCCGCCGAGCTTGGAGCGGCTGCTGCGCATGCCGAGGCACGTCCGCGACCTGCCCGCCACGCTCGCGGCCTTGGGCGGGGCGCTCGAATGACGGCCCTGGAGATCGGCCCGGACTGGCTGATCGGCGCGGGCGCGGGCGCGGCGCTCGCCGCCGGCGGCGCGTACGGCTACGCCGCATTCCGGCGGCGCCGCCGCCGCCGGGCGCTGCTCGCGAGGCTGCAGCGGATTTCCCTGCGGGCGGTCCACCAGGTGCTGGTGCCGGACGGGATGGGCGGCTTCATCCACGTCGACCATATGCTGCTGACGCCGGGCGGGGTGCTGGTGCTCGACACCCGGCGCATTCCCGGCCTGATCTTCGGCGGAGATCAGATGAGCGACTGGACCGTGCTCGGCCGCAAGCGCCGCTACACCTTCGACAATCCTCAGCCGGGGCTGTTCGACCGCATCGCCGCCGTCAAGGCGCTGGTCGGGGATCTGCCGGTGGAGGGCCGGCTGCTGTTCTCGAACGTCGGCAAGTTCACCAAGGGCATGCCGAAGAACGTGCTGATGATGGACAGCATCGACCTCGAATTTCCGCCCCTGGAGCGCGGATTACGCGACTCGGAGACGTTCGCGCCGCGCATCGCGGCGTGGGATCGGCTGGTCGAGCAGCTGCGGCCGAGCCCGCACCAGCTCACGTATCCGTAGGAGTCCGCGCCGGCAGTCCGAACAGGGACTCGGCGTTGCGGGTGGTGGTCCGGGCGAGACTCTCGATCGGTTCGCCGCGGGCCGCGGCGACCGCACGGGCCACGTGCGGCAGGTGACAGGGCTCGTTGCGGCGCGAGGACGGCTTGACCGGAAGGTCGCGCGGCAGCAGGTACGGCGCGTCGGTTTCCACCATGAGCCGATCGGCCGGTATGCGCGCGACCACCTCGCGCAGGTGCGCGCCGCGCCGCTCGTCGCAGATCCACCCGGTGATGCCGATGTGCAGGCCGAGAT
>JAJXZV010000362.1 GCA_021779875.1 Pseudomonadota bacterium | reverse complement strand
ACGGCGTACCTGCTCGCGGTGATCTGGAGCGTGGCGCTGCTCGCGTTCGCGAACGCGCACCTCTACGCGCTCGCCGTGGCCGCGCTGCTCGTCGCCGGGTTCGCCGAGCTCGGATTCAACGCCATGGCGCAGACGCTCGTGCAGATCCACGCGCCGGCGCCGGTGCGCGGCCGCGTGATCGGGGTGTTCTCCATGTCGGCGCTCGGACTGCGCACCTTCAGCGGCCTGTGCGTCGGCCTGCTCGGCCAGAGGATCGGCATCCACCGCTCGCTCGGTCTGAGCGCGGCCGCGCTGCTGGTGCTCTGCGCGACGGCGCTCGCCCTGCGCGGCATTCGCGACCGATGAGCACCGACGTCGAATTCATGCGCCGCGCGCTGCTCCTGGCGGAGCGCGCCAGCCTCGAGAACGAGGTGCCGGTGGGGGCGCTGGTGGTGCGGTCGGGCGAGGTCGTCGGGGAGGGCTGGAACCGCCCCATCGGCAGCCGCGACCCGACCGCGCACGCGGAGATCGTGGCGCTGCGCGCGGCCGCGCAGCGGCTCGACAATTACCGCCTGGGCGGCACGACGCTGTACGTGACGCTCGAGCCGTGCGCGATGTGCATCGGCGCGGCGTTCCAGGCGCGCGTGTCGCGGATCGTGTTCGGTTCGTGGGATCCGAAGGCCGGCGCCTGCGGCAGCGTGATCGACCTCACCCGCGCGGCCAAGCTGCCGCATCGACTGGACGTGTTCGGCGGCGTGTGCAGCGAGGAAAGCACCGCGCTGCTGCGCCGGTTCTTCGCCGAGCGCCGTTGAACCCGGCGCCGCCGGCCGGACGCGTTCAGTTGAGCGCCACGGTGCCCGAGCCGCCCCAGGCCCACTCCAGCATGTCCCGGTAGCCGCGCACGTTGTCGACGTAGTGCACCGACTCGCCGCCGCGCGCGTAGCCGTTCTCCGTCTGGGTGTACCAGAATTCCTGGGCGAGCAGCGGCAGGAACTCGCGCACGTCCTGCCACGAGTCGGGATTTCGACCCGACTTCTGCGCGAGCACGCGCGCGTCCTCGAGATGGCCGTAGCCGATGTTGTAGGCGGCCAGGGCGAACCAGGTGCGGTCCGGCTCGGGCACGTGGGCCGGGATCTTCTCGTAGACCTGCCGGAAGTACTGGGCGCCCCCGAAGATGCTCTGGCGCGGGTCGTTCGGATCGCTGACCCGGATCTGCGTCGCGGTCTGGCTGGTCAGCTGCATCAGGCCCTTGGCGCCGGACGGCGAGGCGGCCCGCGGATTCCACTTCGACTCCTGGTAGCCGATCGCCGCCAGCAGCCGCCAATCCTGGCTGCTCTGCTCGGCCGCCTCGACGAACCACTTCTGGTACAGCGGCAGGCGGTCGTGCAGATCGCGCATGAAGCTGCCCGCGCCCGCGAACTCGAGGTTCTCGGCCCGCCCGTAGTAGCGCCGCACGATCGCGGCGAGCTCGCCGTCCGCGTGCAGATGCGCGAAGTAGTCGTTGATGGTTCGCAAGAACGAGGGGTCGCGGTCGCTCGCCGCCCAGGCGATGGACTGGGCGCCCGGAAAGTCGAAGGCGATGCGCAGCTCCGGATGCTCGTCGTGCGCGAGCGCGAATTCGGTGCTGTCCGCGATGGTGTAGTCGATGGCGCCGTCGGCCACGTCATCGAGCAATGCCTGCGTATCGGTGCTGCTGTTCTCGATCCACACGAGGTCGGGCAGCGTGGCGCGTGCGCGGTGCAGCGTGTCCGCGTGGGCGCCGCCCGCGGCGATCTCCAAGTCGCCGTCGCCGATGTCGGCGAGCGAGCCGGGGCGGGTCTCGCCCCGCCGGTAGACCAGGTGTTCGTGCACCCGCTGGTAGGCCGGCCCGAAGGCGATTCCGCGCACGCGCTCCGCGGGCACCTTCAGGCCCGCCGCCGCCAGATGCGCCTGGCCCGTGATCAGCGCGCCGTAGATCTGCGCATAGGTGCGCACCGGGGTGATCACGAGGCGCACGCCGAGTTCGTCGGCCAGGCGCCGGGCGAGCTCGAATTCCGGACCCTCGGGCATGCCGTCCGCGCCGCGGTAGAAGGCGAGCGGACCGTTGCGGGTGACCACGCGCAGCTCGCCGAGCGCCTTGATCTGGTCGATCAGGCTCGGCTTCGGGGCGTAGGTGGACAGCAGCAGCACGCCGGTCGCGGCGATGCCCAGTTTTGCCCATTTGGCCCGTTGTTTGCTCGGATTCGCGTTATTCACGTCTCTGCCGCATCTGCCGCTCGTCGGTTCCTTCGATCACGCGGGAGCGAAGTGGTTCTGTTGCTGGAGACACTCGCCCCGTCGATGCGCTAGAATACCGGCGATCGGTCCCCGCGGGGCTCTTGACAATCACGTTCATTGCTCCGCCGCGCAACGGGTCACAAGCCGCAAGTGCTTAAGTCAATGCGCGCGGACTTTAAGTCAAACGGAGAGGTACCGAAGTGGTCATAACGGCGCCGACTCGAAATCGGATGGTCGGGTAATTCCGGCACGTGGGTTCGAATCCCACCCTCTCCGCCAGCCTCATCGGATCGTGACCGCGCCAGGGGGTGCCGTGCCGGTCAGGTGCGGCGCGCTCGCAGTCGCGTTCGAACCGAACCGTACGCCGCGCCGCTGATCGCGCCGTACAGGTGAGCCTGAGGCACGACCTTGCCGCCGAGTCCGTGGGTCTCGCCGGGCAATGCGCCGGCATGCAGGGTCCAGGCGATCACCGCGATCATCCCGAGCAACAGCGCGCCGGCGTAGACCGGGCGCTGCGGCAGCTCGCCGAGGGCACCCGCGCAGAAATAACCGAACAGAACGCCCGAGATGCCGACGTACCAGGCGATCTGCGGGCTGAACGCGAGGAGTCCCGCGCCGACCGCAAAGGCGCTCGCGAACAGCAGTTCGATTCCGGTGCGCTCGTCGAGTGTGTCCGGGAACAGCGCCCAGATCAGGAACAGACCGAGCCCATCGCGGGCCAGATGTTCCCAGCCGAGGTGCACGAAGCTGCCGGTCAGGAGGCGCCACACCTCGCCGTGCAGCACGGCCGTGCGCCGATAGTCGAGTGCCGGGGTCCAACCGGCCGCCTGAAACGTCACCAGCGCCGCGACGAGCACGAGCGGCATGCGCCAGCGGCGCAAACGGTCCCGACCGGGCCCTGAGGTCGTCTTGCCCACGGGCCCTTACGGTACCATGTCGGTCATGAACGTTGCGACGACCGAGAACCGACAGTTCCGCTACTACGACTTCGTGATGGCGGCCTACGTGTGCGTGCTGCTGTGCTCGAACCTGATCGGCCCGGCGAAGGAGACTTCGATACACGTGCCGATCTTCGGCACCGTGAC
>JAJXZV010000405.1 GCA_021779875.1 Pseudomonadota bacterium | reverse complement strand
GTGCCGCAGGTCCGCGGCGAGGCGCTCCACCGACTCGTACCGGCGCGCCGGCTCGGGCCGGATCGCCATCAGCGCCACGTTGTCGAGGTCGCCCCGCAGGCGCCGGGCGCGCCTGCGCGATGGACCGTCCTCGCTGCTCACCACACTGCTCGGCTTCGGGGTCTCCCGCGCCGCATTCACGGCGGGCCGCCGACCCGTCAACAGCTCGTAGAACACCAGTCCGAGCGAGAAGACGTCGCTGCCGGTGGTGACGGCTTCGCCCCGGCGTTGTTCGGGACTCGCGTAGTCCGGGGTCAGCAGCCGCATCATGCTGCGGGTCGCGTCGGTCGGCGCAGCGGTGCCCGGCTCGAGAATCTTCGCGATGCCGAAGTCCAGCAATTTGGGCACGCCTCCGGAGTCGACGAAAATGTTCCCCGGCTTCAAGTCGCGATGCACGACCAGTCGCTGATGCGCGTATTGAACGGCCGCGCACACCTGCAAGAAGAGCCGCAGACGGGCATCGATGCCGAGCCCCCGCCGGTCGCAATACCGGTCGATCGGCTCCCCGGCGACGAGTTCCATGACGAAGTAGGGCAGGCCCTCGCTCGTCCGGCCGCCGTCGAGGAGTTTGGCGATGTTCGGATGGTCGAAAGCGGCCAGGATGCGGCGCTCGTTGAGGAAGCGCTGCACGACGAGCGCGGAATCCGCGCCGGCCCGGATCAGCTTGATCGCCACCGCCTTCTCGAACTCGCCGTCGTCGCGCACGGCGCGATACACCTCGCCCATGCCGCCCTGTCCGAGCAATTCGACGAGCCGGTATGGACCGATGCACCGGCCGAGCCAAGGATTCGCCACCGACAGTTGGCGAAAGCCCGGAAGCCCCGCCGCCGGGGTCTCGAGGAATCCGGTA
This sequence comes from Pseudomonadota bacterium, assembly GCA_021779875.1. Lineage (GTDB taxonomy): Bacteria > Pseudomonadota > Gammaproteobacteria > Steroidobacterales > Steroidobacteraceae > Bog-1198. Next base: position 2,444 of record JAJXZV010000405.1, on the reverse strand, counting down.
TCGTCCCCGCCGTGGGCCGCGAGCAGCGATTCGAGTTCGCCGCGCCAGTCGGGATGGGTGCGGCAGATTTCCTCGATGCGCGCGGCGCGGTGCGCGCTATCCGTCTCGAGCACCTCGTGCAGCGCCGCCTTGAGCGCGTGCCAGCGCTCGGTCTCGGCGATCACGGCGCGCCTTGCGCGCGCAACTCGCGCCGCAGCCAGGCTCGCGCCGTCGTCCACTCCCGCTTGACCGTCGCCGGTGAGATCTCGAGCGCTTGCGCGGTGTCGAGGACCGACAGTCCGCCGAAGAAGCGCAGCTCCACGACGCGCGCCTGCTGCGCGTCTCGCTCCGCGAGGCGCGCGAGCGCGCCGTCGATGGCGAGCACGTCGACCTCGTCCTCGCCGGTGGTGGCGCTTTGGTCGGTCAGCGTGACGCGCGCGCCCCCGTCGCGCTTGGCCGCCAGCCGCCGTCGGGCGTGATCGACGAGCACTTGGCGCATGAGCCGCGAGCTCAGGGCAATGAAATGGATCCGGTCACGGACGGCGCAGGAGCCGTTGTCTGCGAGCCGCAGGTAAGCCTCGTTGATCAGCGCCGTGGTCTGCAGTGTGTGACCGTGGCGTTCGCCACGCATGTGGCGGCTGGCGAGGCGGCGCAATTCCTCGTAGACCATCGGCAACATTCGCTGCAGAGCGGCGGGGTCGCCCGCGCGCGAGGCGAGCAGCAGTGCGTCGAGCGACTCCGGCGTCACCATGGCTCGATCATCCCTCATCGGACCGTGCGCGCAGCGTGGATAGCGAGGGTTGACACCGCGCAGAAGGGCCTGCAAGCACGGATGCTGCAATACGAAGCCCATCATTCGCGGTTCTGCATCGCATTGCAACAGCCGGTCGCGATAATTCGCTGAGCCCGTTGGGCGGCCGATTCCGCTTTCTTTGGCAAGGGGATCGCCGTGCGCAGAGCATTCGTGAGGGGGCAGGCACCATGAATAATTCATTGGCCCGGATCATCCCGCTGGCCGCTGCCGGCGCGATTGCCGTCTGCGGCATCGCCGCATGTTCATCGGGCGCTTCCGCCCCGGCGTCCGTCACGAAGCCGCCCGCGGCCACCACCCGGGTCGCGGGTACCATCGTCGATGAGATCGTGATCAACGCGACGGTCACGGCCTACAGCGTCTCGAGTACGGGCGTGGTGGGAGCCTGCATTCCGGCCACGCCCGCCACGACGCCGGCGAGCTGCGCGACGGGCAGCTCCGATGCGAACGGTGACTACCGCATCGATCTCGGCAGCTACAGCGGCGCGGTGCTGCTGCAGACCACCGGGGGTTCCTATACCGATATCGGGACGGGACAGACCGTCCCGTTGCCGAGCGGGCTCACACTGTCGGCCCTATTGCCGGCGGTCGCGCCGGGCTCGAGCACGATCACCGCACAGATCACTCCGCTCACCACGGTGGTCGCGCAGCTCGCCTTGCAACGGGCCGCGCAGGGGACCGCGCTTGCCACCGCAGCCCAGACCCTCGACACCACGGTGGGCGCCTACTTCGGCGGCCTGTCGAATCTGGTGGGCACGGCGCTCGTGGATCTCGGACAGGCGAGCTGTGGTCCGGCCGGTACCAGCCAGGCGACCTACGATGCCTCGCTCGTGCTCGCAGGCATCGCCGAGCTCGCGGCGCAGTCCAAGGTCAATACCGCGGACCTGGTGCTGGCCATCGTGCAGGACGTCGCCTCGGACGGCGTGTTCGACGGCCTCGCCGCGGGCGTGCCGATCTCGGTGCCGCTCGCGGCCGGCGGCGGCAGCGTCGCCCTCACCACCATCTACGGCAGCGGCCTCGCGCAGTCGCTCGCCGCCGCCATCCCGGTGTTCGAAGCGTCGGTGGCGAACGCTTGCAAGGCCAGCGCCTCGAGCGGCGCGATCAATGCGCTCGCCAAGGCCCCCTCGCCGCAGATGTCGAGCGCCGAGTACCAGTACACCTTGAACGGAACCTACACCCTCGGCAGTCAGATCAATACGCCGTTCCAGCTCAAGATGACGCTGGGGCTCACTTGCAGCGTCGACGTGCCGATGCCGACCACGAGCGGACCGCCGCAGCACAGCATCAATCCGACGACGGGTAGCCAGCAGCCGTTCCAGTTAGTCATCGGCGGCACGCCGACGAGCTACGCCTCGTTCGACTGGTCGAACGCCTGCGGCAACAACACCTGGACCCTGAGCATCGTGAACTCCTTGGGGCAGACCTGCGGCTTCCTGCCGGGCAACACCACGTCGGGAACGTTCAGCAGCACCATGAACGGGGACGTGAACACGGCGACGCTCCCCACCAATCTCACGCTGACGTGCACGACGAACTTCTTCAGCGTCGGCGGGACCGTATCGGGACTGCAGGCGGGCCAGAGCCTCACCCTCGCCGACACGGCCAACGGCACGACCATTCTCGTCAATGCCAACGGCTCGTTCGTCAGCGACAC